>JAEUNS010000469.1 GCA_016790005.1 Zoogloeaceae bacterium | reverse complement strand
CGCGCTCGCGCTCGTGTGGCGACGCTTGTCCGGATCAGTGTAAGCGATTGCGCTGCAAGTTCAAGCCGATGTGGGGTGGCTGTGCGATGATCGCTGCCAGGCATGCAGTTTGCACGTTTCACTGCCTGAGTGACGCCGATCCGATGACTCGACCACCCCATACGCCATGCCAGTGACTGCCTCCGATTCGCCAGACCAGGCGAACGCCCCGCACGGGGCGTCAGACGCGCATGCGCACGATCCGGTGCAGCGGGTGGTTAAGATACGCCGGGACTACAACACCTGGGTCGCTAACGAAACGCTCGAAGACTACGCACTGCGCTTCACACCGCGCAGCTTTCGCAAGTGGTCGGCCTTCCGCGTGGGCAATACCGCGTTCGGCTCGGCGTCGTTCCTGGTGCTGGAGGCGGTTGGGGCGACGATGCTGGTGAGCTACGGCTTCGTCAACAGCTTCTGGGCAATCCTGGCGATTGGTCTGATCATCTTCCTGACCGGCCTGCCGATCAGTCTGTATGCGGCCCGACATGGCGTCGATATGGATCTGCTGACCCGCGGCTCGGGTTTCGGTTACATCGGCTCGACGATCTCGTCGCTGGTGTATGCGTCGTTCACCTTCATCCTGTTTGCGCTCGAAGCAGCGATCATGGCCTATGCGCTGGAGATGGCCTTCGGCATTCCGCCCGCGTGGGGCTACCTGATCTGTGCGTTGGTGGTCGTGCCGCTGGTGACTCACGGCATCACGGTGATCAGCCGCATCCAGACGCTGACCCAGCCGCTGTGGCTGTTTCTGCTCGCTTTGCCCTTCGTGTTCCTGCTGAGCGAGAATCCGCAAGCCTTGCGCGGGTTGTGGCACTACCCCGGCGCGCAGGGGGCGAGCGGTGAATTCAACTGGCACCTGTTTGGTGCGGCGATGACGGTCGGCATCGCCTTGATCACCCAGATGGGGGAGCAGGCCGATTACCTGCGATTCATGCCGGAGCGAACCGAGGCCAACCGGCGGCAGTGGTTGTTCGGTGTGGTGCTGGGCGGCCCCGGCTGGGTGCTGATCGGTGTGGTCAAGATGCTCGGTGGTGCGTTTCTCGCCTGGCTATTGCTGCGCCAGGGCATGGGCGCCGAGAAGGCGGTGGACCCCAACCAGATGTATCTGCTCGGCTTCGGCATGGTGTTCGACAATGCCACGCTGGCGGTGGCGGTCACCGCGCTCTTCGTGATCGTGTCGCAGCTCAAGATCAACGTCACCAATGCCTATGCCGGTTCGCTGGCCTGGTCGAATTTTTTCTCGCGTCTGACCCACAGCCACCCCGGGCGGGTGGTGTGGGTCGTGTTCAACATCCTGATCGCGCTGTTGCTGATGGAGATGGAGGTGTTCCAGGCGCTGGGCCAGGTGCTGGGGCTGTATTCGAACGTGGCGATCTCGTGGATCGTTGCGGTCGCCGCCGACCTGGTCATCAACAAGCCGATGGGCTGGTCCCCCAAGGGCATCGAGTTCAAGCGCAGTCACCTTTATGACATCAATCCGGTGGGCGTCGGTGCGATGCTGATTGCGTCGGTGCTGTCGGTGTCGACCTTTGTCGGCCTGTTCGGTCAGGGGATTCAAGCCTTTGCGCCCTTCGTTGCGATGGGCGTGGCGATGTTGGTGTCGCCGCTGATCGCATGGCGGACGCAGGGGCGCTACTACCTGGCGCGTCCGCCCGAGATCCTCGCCGGCAGCGCCGCCGGCACCCGTAAGTGCAGCGTCTGCGGCCAGCACTTCGAGGCTGAGGACACCAGCTATTGCCCGGCCTATCAGGGCACCATCTGCTCGCTGTGCTGTTCGCTCGATGCGCGTTGTGAGGATCTCTGCAAGCCGCATGCACGCCTGGCCACCCAGTGGTCTGCACTGCTTGCGCGGGTGCTCCCGCTGCGGCTGCTGCCCTACCTCGATGCGGGCCTGGGGCACTACCTGTTGTTGATGGTCGGCATCGTCTCCTTCCTGGCGATTCTGCTGGGCCTCATCCATTACCACGAGGCGCAGGCACTGGATCTTGCTGCGCTTGAGGCCCTTGATGGCGTGTTCGTAAAGATCTTCGCGGCTTTGTTCCTGGTGAGCGGGGTGGGGGCGTGGTGGATGGTGCTGACCTTCAAGAGTCGCGAGGTCGCGCAGGAGGAGTCGAACCGCCAGACCCATCTGTTGATGCAGGAGATCGAGTCGCACAAGCGCACCGACGAGGCCTTGCAGGGCGCAAAAAGGGTCGCTGAGAGCGCCAACCAGGCCAAGAGCCGCTACATCACCTCGATCAGCCACGAGTTGCGCACGCCGCTCAACAGCATTCTGGGCTATGCACAGATACTCGACGGCGACGAGTCCATCCCGCCGCAGCGGCGCCAGGCGGTGGGGGTGATCAAGAAGAGTGGCGAGCATTTGTTATCGCTGATCGAAGGGACGCTGGACATCGCCCGGATCGAGGGCGGCAAGCTCACGCTCGAGGCGCGGCCGCTGGCGTTTCCCCAATTCGTCAGCCAGATGGTGGCCATGTTCGAGCTGCAGGCGCGCAACAAGGGGCTGCGCTTCCAGTTCGAACCGAGCGGCGAGCTACCGGCGGTGGTGCGGGCGGACGAGAAGCGCCTGCGCCAGATCCTGATCAACATCATCGGCAATGCGGTCAAGTTCACCCAGCGTGGCACCGTCACGCTGCGCCTGGCCTACCGGCGCGAGATGGCGGTGTTCGACATCGAGGATACCGGCCCGGGCATTCCGGCGGACGAGCTGGAGCGCATCTTCGAGCCCTTCGAGCGCGGCACCACCACCCGCGCGGCCACGGTGGGTACCGGGCTGGGGCTCACGATCAGCCGCATGCTCACCGACCTGATGGGGGGCGAGATGGCGGTCGAGAGCACGCCGGGCGTCGGCAGTCGCTTCAGGGTTCGGCTGTTTCTTCCCCAGCTCCATGGCCGGCAGGCGGATGAGGCACTGCCGCGTGCCCAGCGGGTGGGCTACAAGGGCATCCGGCGACGCATCCTGGTGGTGGACAACGAGCGGGTCGATCGCGAACTGCTCCACAATCTGCTCGAGCCGCTCGGGTTTCAGATCGAACAGGCCGGTTCGGGCCATGAGTGTCTCGCGGTAATCGAGGGTTTCAAACCGCATCTGGTGTTCATGGACCTCGCGATGCCGGGCATCGATGGCTGGGAGACCTTGCGCCGGATGCATGCGGAGGGTTTCGGGGGTATTCCCACAGCGATCATTTCTGCCAATGCCTACGACAAGGGGCTCGACAACGATGTCGGGATCGCGCCACACGACTTCATCACCAAGCCGATCAATGTCGATGATCTGCTTGACTGGATCGGGCGACGTCTGGCGCTGGAATGGGTCTGGGCGGATCGGCCCGAGCCCGATGCGGACGAGTCGGCTGGCGCTCAAGCCCCGCCGGCCTTGCGCTATCCACCGCTGGAAGCCTTGCGCGAACTCGACGCAGTGATCGAGCTGGGCTACCCTCGGGGTATTCTCGCGCACCTGGCCGCGATCGAGCATGCGCACCCCGAGTGCGCCGAATTCGTGCGTATGCAGCGCGAACTCGCCCGCCAGTTTCAGTTCGAGGCGATGCGCGAGTTGTTGGTGCAGGCCAGAGCTGCGCGCTGAGGTCGGCATGGAGATGGATGCGAGGATGGCAGATTGATGAGTTCTGCAGATGGCAGTCGCGGCATCGTCCTGATCGTCGACGATGTGCCCGAAAACCTTTCGGTGTTGCACGACGCCCTCGACGAGGCGGGTTATACCGTGCTGGTTGCGACGCATGGCGAGGCGGCGCTGGCTCGGGCACGCCAGAGCCTGCCCGATGTGGTACTGCTCGACGCGCTGATGCCGGGCATGGACGGATTCGAGGTCGCACGGCGCCTGAAGGCCGACTTCGTCACCCGCAACATTCCGCTGATCTTCATGACCGGGCTCACCGAAACCGAGCATGTGGTAGCGGCTTTCTCCGCGGGTGGCGCTGACTACGTCACCAAGCCGATTCGCCCGGCCGAGGTGCTGGCGCGCATCGCTGCGCATGTTCAGAACGCGCGTCAGATGAAACAGGCCCGCACCGCGCTCGATGCCTTCGGACAGGCCACGGTGGCGATTCGGGTGAGCGATGCGCGCCTGGTGTGGCAGACGCCGCTTGCCCGCAAGCTGCTGCGCAGCTTCTTTACCCAAGCCGAAGACGAAACACCTGCGCCACTGCTTGAGTGGGTGCTGGCGGCCGAGAAGGCCCGCCGAGCACGCGAGGAGGTCTCGCAGCTTCTGGTGGCTGAAGGCACGCGCCGGCTGCTGGCGTCGTTCCATGATCGTACCGAAGAGGGCGGCGAGGGCGATGGCGAGTGGTTGGTCGTGTTGCGCGAAGAGAACGATGCCAGCACCATCGAGGCATTGATCGCAATATTCCGCCTGACCACACGCGAGGCTGAAGTGCTGTATTGGGTCATTCGTGGCAAGACCAACCGTGACATCGGCGAGATTCTCGGCACCAGCCCGCGCACCGTGCACAAGCATCTCGAGCATGTGTTCGAAAAGCTCGGGGTCGAGACCCGCACGGCCGCGGCATCGATGGCAATGTCGCGGCTGCAGGGAGGCGCTCCAAACGCCTAAGCGTGCTTTGGATGTCGGGCACGAATCAGGCAGAATGCTGTCCCAGCCGCCACAAGCGGCGACTTGCTGCTGTCATTGGAGATCCCCTTGTTCGGTTTGTTTGAGAGACGCGTCCATCCCTACCCGGACGAGACACCCCGTATTCCGCCACGCGGATTCTTCGCTTTTTTGTGGGCCGGGACGGCGGGCATGCGCCCCTTCATTCTGGGCATGACCCTGCTCACGGCGATGATCGGTGCGTTCGAGGCCTTGTTGTTCGCGATGCTGGGGCGTGTGGTCGATTGGCTCGCGGCGGTCGAGCCGGCGCGCCTGTGGGCCGAAGAAGGCATCACGCTCATTGTGCTGGCACTGGTGATCATTGGCAGCACGGCGCTGGTCGCGGTGCAGACCATGATCAAGCACCAGACCCTTGCGGGAAACTTTCCGATGCGACTGCGCTGGAACTTCCATCGCCTGATGCTCGGCCAGAGCATGAGCTTCTACCAGGATGAGTTCGCCGGACGGGTGGCCGCCAAGGTCATGCAGACCGCGTTGGCGGTGCGCGACACCTGCATGATTCTCACCGACATCCTGGTGTTCGTCACGATCTACTTCGTGACCATGGTGATCGTGGTGGGCAGCTTCGATACCTGGATGCTGGCGCCCTTTCTCGCCTGGGTCACGATGTATGCGCTGGCCCTGTGGTATTTCGTGCCCAAGCTCGCGCGGGTGTCGCGCGAGCAGGCCGATGCGCGCTCGATGATGACCGGGCGCATCACCGACGCCTATACCAATATCGCGACGGTCAAGCTGTTCTCGCATGCCGGGCGCGAAGCAGGCTATGCGCGCACCGCGATGCACGAGTTTCTCGGGACGGTGCATGCCCAGATGCGGCTGGTGAGTGGCATCGAGGTCACCGTGCACGGGCTCAGCATGTTGCTGATCCTCGGCACCGCCGGGGTCGCGTTGTGGCTGTGGTCGAATGGTCAGGTCGGGGTCGGCGCGCTGGCCGCTGCCACCGCGATGGCGCTGCGGCTCAACGGCATGTCGCACTGGGTGATGTGGGAGATGGCCTCGCTGTTCGAGAACGTCGGTACCGTGCAGGACGGCATCAACACCCTCTCACGCCCGCACCAGGTCACCGACCGGCCGGGTGCGCAACCGATCGCGGTCACCCGTGGCGAGATTCGTTTCGAAGATGTGAGTTTTGCCTATGGTGCCACCGGACCGCAGGCGCGGCGCGTGATCGACCATCTTGATCTGGTGATCCGGCCGGGCGAGAAGATCGGCGTGGTCGGCCGCTCGGGGGCCGGCAAGTCGACGATCGTCAACCTGTTGCTGCGTTTTTATGATGTCGAGAGCGGTCGTATTTTGATCGACGGCCAGAACATCGCTGATGTCGCCCAGGTGAGCCTGCGTGAGCAGATCGGCATGGTCACTCAGGACACCTCGCTGCTGCATCGCTCGGTGCGCGACAACATCCTCTACGGTCGGCCCGATGCGACCGATGCAGACATGGTCTCGGCGGCCAAACGCGCCGAGGCGCACGAGTTCATCCTCGGGCTCACCGACCCCAAAGGGCGCAGGGCTTACGATGCACATGTAGGCGAACGTGGGGTCAAGCTCTCCGGCGGTCAGCGTCAGCGTATCGCGATCGCACGGGTCATGCTCAAGGATGCGCCGATATTGCTGCTCGACGAGGCCACCAGCGCGCTCGACTCCGAAGTCGAGGCCGCCATCCAGACCAGCCTCTACCGCCTGATGGAAGGCAAGACGGTGGTTGCGATCGCGCATCGCCTATCGACCATCGCCGCGATGGACCGTCTGATCGTCATGGACAAGGGGCGCATCGTCGAGCAGGGCGACCACCGCAGCCTGCTTGCGCATGACGGCCTCTATGCGCGCCTGTGGGCGCATCAGAGCGGCGGGTTTCTGGGCGAGGAGGCGGACGATGAACTCGAACCGATCAAGGCTGGCGAGTCGATGGCGGTTTAGCGGTTGCGCCTCGCACCCGGCTCGCAGCAAGGCGCTGTCGGACTCGCGCCGATCGGTGCTGATGGCGGCTACACGACCTGATGTGTGCAGAGGTCGTACAATCCGCTCATCGGCAACGTCCCCAAAACAGCGGATCAAATGTCATGAATCGCAAGAAGCTCCCCATCGGCATCCAGACCTTCGCCAAGATCCGCAGCGACAATCATTACTATGTCGACAAGACCGCGCTCGCACTGCGTCTGATCGACGAAGGCAGTCACTATTTCCTGTCGCGGCCGCGCCGATTCGGCAAGAGCCTGTTCATCGACACGCTGGCCGAGTTGTTCGCGGGCAACGAGGCACTGTTCGAGGGGCTTCACTGCCACGACAAGTGGGACTGGTCGGTGCGCTACCCGGTGATCCGGATCAGTTTTGCCGAAGGCAAGCTCGATAGCCGGGCGGATCTGGACCGGCGCGTTTCCGACTTGCTGCGGATCAATCGCGAAGCCCTGGGGGTGTCGGTGCGTGACGACCTGGACATCGCCGGCACCTTCGGCGAACTGATCCGTCAGGCAGAAAGTGCCCATGGCCAGCGGGTGGTGGTGCTGGTGGACGAATACGACAAACCGATTCTAGACAACCTGACCCATCCGGAGGCCGCTCGCGAGATTCGCGATGGTTTGCGCAATCTGTATTCGGTGATCAAGGGTCAGGATGCCCACATCCACTTCGCGATGCTGACCGGGGTGAGCAAGTTCAGCAAGGTGAGCCTGTTCTCGGGGCTGAACAACCTCAAGGACATCACCGTCGATGCACGTTATTCGGCCATCTGCGGCTACACCGACGCCGATGTCGACACGGTGTTTGCGCCCGAACTCGAAGGCCTGGACCGCGGTCAGATTCGTGAGTGGTACAACGGCTACAACTGGACTGGCGAATCTGTCTATAACCCATTCGACATGTTGTTGCTGTTCGACAGCCGCGAATTTCGCCCCTACTGGTTCGAGACCGGCACACCGACCTTCTTGATCGACGTACTCACCGAGCGCAACTCGTGGCTGCCGGGGCTGGGGCGGCTGGCGGCGTCCGATGCGCTGCTGTCGGCTTTTGAAATCGGCGACATCTCGACCGAAGCGCTGATGTTCCAGACCGGCTATCTCACCATCGGCTCGGTGCAGCGCATCGGCGCGCAACCGCGATATCGGCTGCGCTTCCCCAACCTCGAGGTGCAGTCCAGCCTGCATGAAGCCCTGCTGCGTCGCCTGTCGCCCGACCCCGGGGCCGTGATCGAGCGCTCGGGCAAGCTCTACGACTACCTGCTCGTCAATGATTTTGCCGCGATTGAGCGTCTGATCACTGCCTTTTTCGCTAGCGTCCCGACCGACTGGCATCGCAAGAATCCGATTGCGCAATATGAGGGTTACTATGCGAGCGTGTTTTACGCCTACTTCGCCTCACTGGGCCTGGATGTCACGCCCGAAGAAGCGAGCCACGCCGGTCGGCTCGACATGGCGGTGCGCTTCAACGGGCAGGTGTATCTTTTCGAGTTCAAGCTGGTGGAACTCGAGCCGGAGGGGCGGGCGCTGGCACAGATCAAGGCGCGTGGCTACGCTGACAAGCACCGCGCCAGTGGCCAGCCGATTCACCTCATCGGGGTGGAGTTCAGCCGGGAGCGGCGTGCGGTGGTGGGATTCGAGGTCGAGAGCCTGGAGGTGGCTTGAGCGCACTATCCTCCGCAGCGACGAGACCTCAGCGCAGAAAATTGCGAGATAATCCGGCGCTCGATCCTGTTTTCCGGAGCCCCACTTGAATACCGTCACCATCGAAGGCGCCCGCCTGGAGTACGTTCGACTGCCATCCGCCCATCCGCGCGAGAATGCGCCGGTCATGGTTTTTCTGCATGAGGGGCTGGGTTCGATCACGATGTGGCGGGATTTTCCGCAGCGGCTTGCGGATGCGACCGGGTGCGATGCGGTGGTTTATTCGCGGATCGGTTACGGCCGCTCCGACCCGGCGCCCGCGCCGCGCACGCCGCGCTATCTGCATGAGCAGGGGCTTGAGGTGTTGCCGCAGTTCATCGCTCGCCTGGGTCTCGAGCGGCCGATCCTGTTCGGGCACTCCGACGGCGCCTCGATTGCGCTGATCTGCGCGGGCGGCACCGCTACGCCCCTGTCCGGGGTGATCGTGATGGCGCCGCATGTGATGGTGGAGGATGTCACGCTGGCCGGCATACGGGTTGCGCTCGAAGCCTATCAGCACACCGACCTGGGCGCGCGCCTTGGAAAATACCACAACGATGCCGATGCGGTGTTTCGCGCCTGGACCGACACCTGGCTCAAACCCGATTTTCGCGACTGGAACATCGAGGACCTGGTGCCGAACATCACGGTGCCGGTGCTGGCGATTCAGGGCGAGGACGACGAGTACGCCACGATGGCGCAGATCGACCGCATCGCCGCCGCCGCGCCCGACGTGGAGTTGTCCAAGCTGGCCGACTGCAGGCATTCGCCCCACAAGGATCAGCCCCAGGCGGTGATCGATGCCGTCATTGGCTTCGTGGAGCGCATTCGCGCCGACTGACATAGACGTGAAGGACCGCCATGCTGCCCCACCAGATCGAATTGCTCTCCCCCGCCCGTGACGCCGAGATCGGCATCGAGGCGATCAACCATGGCGCGGATGCGGTGTATATCGGCGGCCCGTCCTTTGGTGCCCGGGCGGCGGCCGACAACAGCGTGCAGGACATCGCCCGGGTGGTCGCGCATGCGCACCGCTATCACGCCCGGGTGTTCGCCACCCTCAACACCATCTTGCGCGATGACGAACTCGAGCCGGCACGGCGGCTGATCGGCCAGCTCTACGACGCGGGGGTCGATGCGCTGATCATTCAGGACATGGGCCTGCTGGAACTCGACCTGCCGCCGATCCAGCTTCATGCCAGCACCCAGACCGACATCCGCAGCCCCGAGAAAGCGCGCTTTCTGCAGGATGTCGGGCTCTCGCAGATCGTGCTCGCACGCGAGCTCACGCTGGCCCAGATCGCCGCGATTCGCGCCGCCACCGATCCGGCGCGGTGCACGCTCGAGTTCTTCATCCATGGTGCGCTGTGCGTCGCCTACAGCGGGCAGTGCTACATCAGCCATGCCCACACCGGGCGCAGCGCCAACCGCGGCGATTGCTCCCAGGCCTGTCGCCTGCCCTACGAGGTCAAGGACAGTCAGGGCCGAATCGTCGCCCACGACAAGCATGTGCTGTCGATGAAGGACAACAACCAGAGCGACAATCTCGCCGCGCTGGTCGAGGCCGGCGTGCGCAGCTTCAAGATCGAAGGCCGCTACAAGGACATGGGCTATGTGAAGAACATCACCGCCCATTACCGCCGCCTGTTCGACGAGATCCTGGAAGAACGGCCCGAGCTCGCACCTGCGTCCGCCGGGCGCTGCACCTACAGCTTCACGCCGGACCCCGATCAGAACTTCAACCGTGAATTCACCGATTACTTCGTGCAGGGCCGCAAGGAAGACATCGGCGCCTTCGACACCCCCAAGAACCCCGGCCAGGCCATCGGCTGGGTGACCCGGGTTGCGAGCGACTGGGTGGAGATCGAGACCGAGCGCGCCGAGACTGAGCTGCATAACGGCGATGGCCTGTGTTATCACGATCTGCGCAAGGAACTGCTTGGACTACAGACCAACCGCGTCGAGAAGCTCGGTGCCGGGCACAATGGCGGCATGCTCTGGCGGATCTTCCCGAAGGACGCGATGGCTGGCCTGCGCGACCTGCGCAAGGGCACGACAATCAACCGCAACCGCAGCATCGAGTGGGTTCGCACCCTTGAGAAGAAGTCTGCCGAGCGTCGCATTGGCCTGCGCATGCTGCTCGCCGACGATGACGGTGGGTTGAGACTGACGCTCATTGATGAAAACGGCTTCGTTGCACACGCCACGCTCGCCGGCGTGTGGGAGATAGCGCGCGACCCGCAACAGGCCGTTTTCAAGTTGCGCGAACAGCTGGGTCGCCTCGGCGACACACTTTTTCGCGCCGACGAAATCGAGCTCGCGCTCTCGCAGCCCTGGTTCGTACCGGCATCGCAACTAAACCTGCTGCGCCGCGATGCGGTGGCAACGCTCGAAACGCAGCGTGCAGCAGCCTTCACGCGTCTACCGCGTGCCCTACCCGTCGAACCACCCGCGGCCTACCCTGAAGACACGCTGAGCTACCTGGCCAATGTCTTCAACCACAAGGCGCACGATTTCTACGCCCGTCATGGCGTAAAGGTGATCGCCGCCGCCTACGAAAGCCATGAGGAAGAGGGTGAGGTCAGCCTGATGATCACCAAGCACTGCGTGCGTTACAGCCTGAGCCTGTGCCCCAAGCAGACCAAGGGCGTGACCGGCGTGCAGGGCACGGTGCGGGCCGAGCCGCTGCAACTGATCAACGGCAAGGAGAAGCTCACCCTGCGCTTCGACTGCAAGCCGTGCGAAATGCATGTGGTCGGCAAGCTCAAGCGCAGCGTGCGCAATGCCGCGCCAGCGAACCCGGTGACGTTTTACCGGACGCGGCCGGAGCCCCTCGCGGGGCGCTGATTCGAAGGGACGGGCGCTCGTTCATCCGTAATCGGGTGCCCCTCCGCGCCGTCACTACGCCATCTTGCGTATTTCGCCCCGGGTCGTGCTGACCTAATCTGATGTCGCAGCGCAACATCTCGACAACACGATTTCGTCCACGACACTCAGGAGCTTCTCTCATGCAAGATCGCCGCAGTTTCATCAAGGCC
>JAEUNS010000400.1 GCA_016790005.1 Zoogloeaceae bacterium | reverse complement strand
CATCTACCAGAATAACGACAGGCTGGCCCAGTACAAGCTCGATGAGTGGCGCCTTGAACTGATGGCCGGCATCAATATCGGGGTGTGGGGGCCGATTCGCCTCGGCTGGCTCGAGCGTGACCGCAGTGCGACTCTCGATATCGGGTCTCCGACCTGGCCGGATGCGGATGCCAGCTTTGGCGGCCTGTATGCCACCTTGAATTTCGACCAGTTCGACAGCTTGTTCGTGCCGAGCCGGGGCTGGTCACTGCAAGGGACCTACTTCGACGCTTCGAACGGGGATTACGCGCGCGGTGAAATCGATGCGCGTATCGCGCGTGACTTTGGAGACTATGTTTTCCATGGGCGGGTGCGGGCAGGTGGGTCGCCAAGCGGAAAGCTGCCGGTCTACGATGCCATGGCGCTGGGCGGCTTCCTGAACATGTCGGGTTTTGCGACCAACCAGATCGTCGGAGACTCCCTGCGCTATGCCAACATAAGGGGCGAGAAGATCATCGGTCGCCTGCCACTTGGACTGCGCGGAGACATGCGCGTAGGCCTCGGTCTGGAGGTGGGCAAGGTCGATGGGCGTTTCAGTGAAACCGCACTGGAGGGCTGGCAGGAATCCGTTGCGCTCTATGTGGGCGGTGAGACGCCGCTTGGGCCGGTTTATCTGGGTTTTGGCTATTCGCCAGAGGGAAGCTCGAACTTCTTCCTGTCCGTGGGCAAGCGTTGATGGTGGGCCGGGGGGCTCCCCCGGCAAACGCTGCGATCGCGGCTCAGGCCGGCTGCAGCACTTCGAGTACCTCAAGGCGCGCCGTGCGGGCCTCGGCGGTCGGCCACTCGATGATCTGACCCTTCGAAAGACCGAGCAGCGCACTTCCAGCGGGTGAGAATATCGACACCCGATCGCTGTCAGGTACTGCATTGCCGGGGTACACCAGCGTGAACTCGTAGACGCGGTCGGCCTGAAGGTCGTGAAAGCGCGCACGTGATTCCATGCGGATTACATCGGGCGGCATGTCCGCCGGCTCGCGCACGTCAGCGCGTTCGAGTTCGTCGCGCAGTCCGTCGAGTTCGCGGCGGGTGCGCGCAGCCGGGGCGTACAAGAGGCCTTCGAGACGCTCGAGGTCGTCGCTGGAGATGATGATGTCGGGCTTGTTCATGGGCATGGCTCGTCAAATTGTCTGATGGCGTCATCGCCAAAAAAGCAAAAGGCCGAACGCGCCGCGAGCGGTTCAGCCAAGGTTGTGGAGACTAACACGTGCGCCGACGGGTTACAATCACCGCCTTACTCATTTGAAGGCAACGCGTCCGTGTCCAGCATTACCCTGGCCCTGTCAAAGGGCCGAATCTTCGAGGAGACCCTGCCATTGCTTGCGGCGGCCGGGATCACGCCCACCGACAACCCCGAAACCTCGCGCAAACTCATCATCGGTACCAATCGTCCCGATGTGCAGCTCGTGATCGTGCGGGCGACCGACACGCCTACTTATGTACAGTATGGCGCAGCGGATCTGGGCATCGCCGGAAAGGATGTGCTGCTCGAGCATGGCGGGGCAGGGCTCTACCAGCCGTTGGATCTCAAGATCGCCCGGTGCAGGATGTGCGTTGCGATCCGCAAGGGTTTCGATTATGAACGCGCGTCGCGCCCCGGCGGCCGCATCAGGGTTGCGACCAAGTACATCAACACCGCCAAGGCGCATTTTGCCGCCAAGGGCGTTCACGTAGATCTGATCAAACTTTATGGTTCAATGGAGCTTGCGCCCTTGGTGGGCCTGGCCGATGCCATCGTCGATCTGGTGTCGACCGGTGGCACGCTGCGTGCCAACAACCTCGAGGCAGTGGAAGACATCATGCCGATCAGTTCGCGCCTGATCGTAAATCAGGCTTCGCTGAAGCTCAAACCCGAACTGATCCAGCCCGTACTCGATGCATTTGCCGGAGCCGTCAAATGAATGCGCCCCTCGCCACCCTCCGTCGCCTCGATGCGCGTGACCCGGAATTTCTGTCGGTGCTGGACGCCTTGCTGGCCTTCGAGAGCGGTGCTGACGCCCGCATCGATGCGGCGGTGAGCGAGATCCTGCAGGGGGTCAAAACCGTTGGCGATGCAGCAGTCATCGAATACACGCGCCGCTTCGATCAGCTCGACGTGCATGCGATGGCCGAACTCGAGCTGCCCAGGCATGAGCTCAAATCGGCGCTCGACAGCCTGTCGGTGGAGCAGCGCGAGGCGCTGAGGATTGCGGCAGATCGGGTGCGGCTCTATCACGAACGGCAAAAGGCCGATTCCTGGAGCTACACCGAGGCTGACGGCACCCGCCTCGGGCAAAAGGTCACCGCGCTCGATCGCGTGGGCCTTTATGTGCCGGGCGGGCGGGCCTCCTACCCCAGTTCGGTCCTGATGAACGCCATTCCGGCCAAGGTGGCGGGTGTGGGCGAGCTGATCATGGTCGTGCCGACCCCGAATGGTGAAAGGAATTCGCTGGTGCTGGCCGCTGCAGCCATTACCGGCGTCGATAGGGTGTTCACGATCGGCGGTGCGCAGGCCGTTGGCGCGCTGGCTTATGGTACTCAGACGATCCCGCAGGTCGACAAGATCGTCGGCCCCGGAAACGCCTATGTGGCCGAAGCAAAACGACGGGTATTCGGTGTGGTCGGGATCGACATGATCGCAGGCCCGTCCGAGGTGCTGATCATCTCCGACGGCAGCGGGAATCCCGACTGGGTGGCAATGGATTTGTTCGCCCAGGCCGAGCATGACGAGTTGGCGCAATCGATCCTGTTGTGCACCGATCGCGACTTCATTGATGCGGTGGCAACAAGCATCGACCGGCTGTTGCCACAGATGCCCCGTCGCGCAACCATTGCGACCTCGCTCGCCAATCGCGGCGCACTGATCCATGTCGAGTCGCTCGAGCAGGCGTGTGCGATTGCGAACCGGATTGCGCCGGAGCATCTCGAACTTGCGCTTGACGATGCCGGACAGTGGATCGATCACATTCGCCACGCCGGTGCGATCTTTGTCGGACACTGGTCGGTCGAGGCGCTGGGCGACTATTGCGCCGGCCCGAACCATGTCCTCCCGACCATGCGCAGCGCGCGTTTCTCGTCGCCGCTGGGGGTGTACGACTTTCAGAAGCGCACCAGCATCATCGAGATTTCTGAAGCCGGTGCGCAGACGCTGGGCAAGATTGCGTCGCTACTCGCGCATGGCGAGGGTCTGCAAGCCCACGCGCGCTCGGCCGAGATGCGCATCAGGCGATGAGACGGCCCGGCCGGGCGCCGGGCGCTACGGGTGATTCACGGTTTCGCCGGCCGTGATCTCGGTCAGCGCGGCAACGAGCCGTTCGCACTGTTCATCGGTGCCTATGGTGATGCGCAGGAACTGATTGATGCGGGGCTTTGCGAAGTGGCGCACGATGATCGAACGCTCGCGCAGGCGGGCCGCAAGTGCGGCGCCATCCCAATCGAGATGGCGGGTGAAAACGAAGTTCGCGGCCGAAGGCAACACCTCGAACCCCAGTGCGTCGAGCTTTGCGACCAAGGTGGCGCGGGTTGCGATGACCCCGGCGCAACTCGCCTGGAAGTGCGCCTCGTCTTCGACCGATGCAACCGCGCCGGCGATGGCCAGGCGGTCGAGCGGATAGGAGTTGAAGCTGTTCTTGACCCGCTCGAGGGCCTCGATGAGATTTTCGTCGCCGATCGCATAGCCGACTCGCAAGCCGGCGAGCGAGCGTGACTTCGAAAAGGTGTGCACGACCAGGAGG
>JAEUNS010000375.1 GCA_016790005.1 Zoogloeaceae bacterium | reverse complement strand
TAGCGGTGCCGAAGTGATCAGGCCCAGAATTCGGGCGAGGGGAAACATCAAGGCTGCGAGCCATGCGTCGAGTTGCGCGGAGGTGATGCTGAGCATCGTCGCCGCCCCGCGTGGATCAGCCGATCAGGCTTGGAATCGAGGTAATCAGGCGCCGGGTGAAATCGGTGATCAGGGTGATCATCCACGGGCCGGCGACCACCAGGGTGATGAAGATTGCGACGAGCTTGGGAACGAATGAAAGAGTCATTTCATTGATCTGGGTGGCGGCCTGAAAAACGCTGATCAGAAGTCCGGTTGCCAGGGCTGCGATGAAGAGCGGGGCGGCCAGCATCAGCGTGACTTCCACCGCCTGACGACCGATGTCGATGACCATGCCTGGGTTCATGATTCTTGCTCCAAATTTTTGTTCATATGGCAAAGCTCTGCACCAGCGAACCGATCAACAGCGTCCAGCCGTCGACCAACACGAACAGCATGATCTTGAAGGGCAGTGACACGATCACCGGAGACATCATCATCATGCCCATCGACATCAGCACCGAGGCCACCAACATGTCGATGATCAGAAAGGGCAGGAAGATCACGAAGCCGATCTGGAAGGCGGTCTTCAGCTCGGAGGTCACAAATGCCGGGATCACCACCCGCATTGGCAGATCTTCTGCCTTTTCGACCGGAGCGGTGTTGGACAACTGGGTGAACAGCGCCAGATCGTTTTCGCGCACCTGGTTCAACATGAAGCCTTTGACCGGTACGGTGGCGCGTAACACGGCTTCGTCGAAGGTGATTGCGCCGGTCGACATCGGTTCATAGGCGTCGGTGTAAATGCGCTCGGCGATCGGCGCCATGATGAAAAAGGTCAGAAACAGCGCCAGACCGAGCAGCACTTGATTTGGCGGTGAGGTCATGGTGCCCATGGCAGTGCGCAACAGGGCAAAGACGATGATGATGCGGGTGAAGCAGGTCATCATCAGCAGCATCGCCGGCAGAAACGATAGCGCAGTGAGCAGCAGCAGGGTCTGGATGGTGAGGCTGTAGGTCGTTCCCCCGCCGGCTGTCGCCGCCGTGGAGATTGCCGGAAGGCCTTGCGCACCGGCCGCGAGTGGCAGCGTCAGCAGGCCGAGCGCGATCGCGGCAGGGATGAATCTATTTCGCATCCCGGCGCCGCTCCAGTGTTTGTTTCAGCCATTGCCTGAAATCGGCATGGGGTGCACCCGCAGAGGCGAGGGCTTCATCGGGTAGTTGCGCTCTCTCCAGCGTATGGAGGGTGTTGATGCCTGCGGCGGTGATGCCCAGCACCAGCACTTTGTCGCCAATCTCGACCAGCACGATGCGCTCCCGCGGCCCGACCGGCAGGGCACCCAGAATCTTCATGCCATGTGCTGCCCCGCCGGGTGTGGACAGCCGTTTGATCAACCACAGACTACCGAGCAGCAGGCCTACCACGACTGCCAGCCCGAGCAACATCTGCAGCAATCCTTCAGTCATGCCGGGCACCGGCTCGGCCGCGCAGGCAGGGGCTGCGAGCAAGCATGGGATCACGGGGAACGGGAGGTGGAGGCGCTTCACGGTGGGTCCGGTCAGACTTTCGATACCGTGAAGCGTAGCGTGCCGGCGCATGCTCCGATGCCTGGATTAGGCAGGCAAAACCGACACTATTCGGGGTTTGCGGGGCGGATGGACTTGTCCGGACGAAGCTCAGCCGCGAATCTTGCGCATGCGCTCGGCCGGCGTGACGATATCGGTGAGCCGAATCCCGAACTTGTCATTCACGACCACGACCTCGCCTTGGGCAATCAGGGTGCCGTTCACCAGCACATCCATCGGCTCGCCGGCAAGCCCGTCGAGCTCGACCACCGATCCGTGCGCAAGCTGGAGGAGGTTGCGGATCGACAGTTTGGTGCGGCCGAGCTCGACCGTGATCTGCACCGGAATGTCGAGGATCATGTCGAAATCGTTCAAGGAGCTGGCCTTGGTATCGCTGCTGCCAAAATCCGGAAAGATCTGACTCGCGGGCTTGGCCTGGTAGGGTGATTCGACGGCGGCAGCAGCAAGCTCGGCCGCGATCCGTTTGGCTTCATCGTCGCCGCCGGTTTCGGAAGCCTGTTCGGCCATCGCGGCAGCCCAGTCGTCTTCGCTGATCTGATTGTCTGTGTCGTCGTTAGCCATCGCTGTCTCCGGGTGGGGTGGATTCTGCTTCGCGCTCGGCGACGGTGCGCTCGACCTTGATCGAATAGTGGCCGTTGCGGGTTCCGTAATGCACCTCGAGCACCGGGATGCCGTCGATCTCGGCCGAGAGCAGTTCGGGAACCGATAGCGGCAGCACATCGCCAACCTGCATGTTGACGATGTCGCGCAGGCTCACCTTGGTGGTGCCGAGGTTGCAGACGAGCTCGACTTCGGCAGCCTGCAGCTGGCGTCCGAGCAACTTGATCCAGCGGTTGTCCTGAGTCAGATGGTCACTCTGCATGGTGGAATAGATCATGTCGCGGATCGGTTCCATCATCGAGTACGGAAAGCAGATATGCATCTCGGCCTGGGCCCCCCCCAACTCGAGCGAGAACGTGGTCGAAACAACGATCTCGGAGGGGGTGGCGATGTTGGCGAACTGCGAATTCATCTCGGAGCGAACATACTCCAGATCCAGCTTGTACACCGGCGACCAGGCCCGACTGTATTCATTGAAAACGACGCCCAGCATGCCCTGGATGATGCGCTGCTCGGTTGGCGTGAAGTCCCGCCCCTCGACCCGGGTATGGAACCTTCCGTCGCCGCCGAACATGTTGTCGACCACCAGAAACACCAGGTTGGGGTCGAACACGATCAGGCCTGTGCCGCGCAGCGGTCGCGCGAGAATCAGGTTGAGATTGGTCGGTACGACCAGGTTGCGGACGAATTCGCCGTACTTCTGCACCTTGATCGGCCCGACCGAGACCTCGACGCTGCGATGCATGTAGTTGAACAGGCCGATCCGCAGATAACGGGCGAAACGTTCGTTGATGAGCTCCATCGTGGGCATGCGCCCCCGAACGATCCGCTCCTGGGTGGCGAGGTTGTAGGGGCGCACACCGCCCTGGTCGTCTTCTTCGACTTCCGGTTCGTCGACTTCGCCGGTGACGCCCTTCAACAGGGCATCGACCTCGTCCTGTGAAAGAAAGTCGGAAGACATGGCCGTGTGCGTCCCTACTGGATGATGATCGAGTTGAACAGCACCGCCTGGATGGGCACGCCGGGCACGCTCCCGATCGAGCGGGCTCCGCCACGGTTGGGCGGAAAGCCCAGAATCTCGTTGATATCTTCCGCGATCCTGACGGCCAGCGCCTCCTGGCCCTCGGGTGTCCCGAGTTCCGATGGAAGTTTGCCGCGCAGGATAAGGTTGATGCGGTGCCTGATCTCGGGCATGAAACCCTTGAGCCCTTCACCGGTTTTTGCATCGACGACGCGCAGGGCGATGACCACCTGAAGCAAGCGGTCGCCTTCGCCCGCGGCGAGGTTCACCACGAACGGATCGAGCGGCACGAAAGTGGGAGGTTTGCTCAGGTCGACGGCGCCCGGTGCCGCGGCGACTTCGGCGGGTGCCGGAGCGGGCGCAGCTGCTTCGTCATGACCACCGCCCTTCTTGAGCAGCAGCAGCGTCACGACGCCGATTCCCGCGAGCAGCAACACCACAACCAGCACGAGAACGATGATGAGCAGCTTCTTGCTCTTCTTGGGGGCGCCAGCGCCATCTGCGGCGGGTGGGGTGGGGGCCTTGGCCATTGAGATCTCCTGTTGCCTGATATGAATTATGAGGGTTGTCGGAAGTTTGCCATCCGGAGAAAAGTGGCAAAGAGCACCCTCAATTCAAACGTCAGGCAAAGATATCGATCACGCCATTGCCGCCAGTGGACCAACTCGTCGAAATGGCACGTTCGGCCTCGGCTTCGGCGACCCCATGCGACCCACCGCTGCGGCCGGCCGGATCACGTCCTTCCCGGTTTGCGCCTTCGCGTGCCTGCTGATCGCCCGATGTGCTGACGTCGGTCTGGCCCAGATTGATGCCCGCCTGCTGTAACAGTTCGCGCAACCTCGGCATCGCCTGCTCGAGCGCTTCGCGTGCGGCGGGCGTGGCCGCAACGAACTGGGCCGTGGTCTGGTCGCCGCTGACCTGGATCGAGACGCCGAGTTTACCCAGACTTGGTGGGGTTAGCATCAACTCTGCACGACTTTCACTGCGATTGGCCATCCATATCAACCGATTTCCGACATCTTCGGCCCAGGCCTTGTTCCCGGCGGGCGTGTAGACCGGCAGTTGCTGCACGTTCTGGCTCTCAGCCCGGTGGGGGCCGCCGATACCATTGGCGTTCAGGGCACCAGCCGTAAGCTCACCTTGCAGGCCATTGACGGCAGGCGCTGTTGTTGCGGCGCCGTTTGCTTGCGTGAGCGACGCTGGCTGTGTGGTGTTTGCCGGCCCGATGAGTGGTTTGGCTTCGCTGGCGGCCGGTTTTATTGTGGCGCCATCGCCCTCATCGCCGCTGACAGGCAGCTTCGGCAGCAGGGTGTCCGCTTCGTCGGTTTCACCCGATGCGGCCTGGTTGCCAGCACCTTCACCGGCGAGGGCGACAAGCTTGCGCTTCGGATCTGCGAGCAGGTCGCCTTCGAGGGGTGCGGTGGTGCTACCTGCGGTTTTGTCTCCTGGTAGCCCGAGGGCGTCTTCGATGGGTGCATCAACCGCCGCAGCCGCTCCGGCGCTGCCTGCCAACTTGGCCTCAGTCGGCACGGCGTTGGACAGTGCGGCAATGATCGACGAGAGCACGGCAAAGCTTGCCGGGCCGGTAGCTGCAGTCTCTGCCGTCGCGGCTTCCGTGGTCGTCGCTCCGCTGCCCTGGTCGGCAGGTGCCTTGGCGCTTGAGTTCGTCTCGGTTTGCATTTGTGCAGCATTCGCGCTGTCAGCCGGAGGGCGCTGCTCGGAGGTATCGGATTTGCTGGTTGAGGCCTTGTTGGTACTCGGGTTCGACTCCCTGCCACTACGCTGCGTGTCGGCCCGCTTGGGCTCTATTGCGCGGGTTTCGGGGCGTCGGGCCTCAACGGGGGAGGCAGGGCGATCGGGGGTCTTGAAGCTCTGCTGCAACATGTTGTCGAAGCTCGATGTCGACTTTGTGCTGTTGGTCGGCGGCGGCTGACTGGTCAGCAAGTCGGCCTGCGCGGTGGTTTGCGCGAGCTTGTGGGCTTGGGGGATG
>JAEUNS010000366.1 GCA_016790005.1 Zoogloeaceae bacterium | reverse complement strand
TTGCCGTCGCGACCTCGCATCTGAAAGCCCATCAGCGAGCCACCATCGTTCAGGTTGATGCCCACCCAGTCCCAGCCCGTGGCGCCCTCGGGCAGGATCTCGCTTGACCACTCATGATCCATCCAGGCATGGCCCGATACGTTCACGGTTTGGCCATGCCTGACGAGGCTGCCACTCACCCGCAACTGCGGACGGCTGTAGTAATAGCTGGCATTGAGCGGGTCTGGCGCCTTTTGGCTGAATCCTTCACGACCGTTGAGCACCGGCTGCGCGGGTGCCACCATCTCGAGCGCCAGCGAGAAGTCGTCGGCCACGATCCGGGTGCGATAAGTGCCGTCCTCATGAACCAGCGACCAGTCGTCCACCCAAACCCGGGTGTCACCGACAACCGCACCGGCCAGTGGCTCCAGCGCACGCGCCGAGCGTTCGGCATGCAAGAGCCGCCCCTCGGTCGGTTCGGCGAGCGCGGCATGGGCCAGCACCAGTTGCCTGGGCGCAAAGGCGCTGGGGTTGTCCTCGCCGATCAGGGTGCGAACCCGAAAGAAGGTCACCTGAAAACCGCGCTCGACGCCCTTGTCATCTGCTATCCAGCCGGTGATGTACCACCATTCGGTACGAAAATCCGGATGTGCCCCACTATCTTGCGGAAAGACCAGCGCTCTGCCCTCTAGCACCGGCGGATAGGCCGGCTCGGCAACTGCATGCCCGAGCATGGACACCAGCACGGTCAGCGCCAGCCCAAGAAGCATTTTCATCACCAATCCTCCCTGACCGCGAGCACCGCGCTCTGGCGCATCGCCTGGCGGCCTGCAAGTGCGGCGGTAAGGCCGGCCAGCGCCACGAGTGCCAGCCCGAACACCACCAGTGCGCCGAGCGGCACGCTGATGTCCATGCTCCAGTGAAAACTCTGGCGATTGATCACCTCGACCAGGATCCAGGCAATCGCCCCGCCCGCAGCCATGCCGACGCTCAAGCCGACCGCCGCCGTCAGGGCGCCTTCGAGCGCGACGAGGCGGATCACCTGGCCACGCATCACGCCCAGATGGCGCAACATGCCGAATTCCTTGCGCCGCGACGCGCTCAGCGCTGCAAAGGTGGTGCCGATACCGAACAAGCCAATCAGCACCGCGACCGCCTCCATGAGGTAGGTCACCAGAAAGGTGCGGTCGAAGATACGCAGGCTGATCGCCCTGATCTCGCCCGGCAGCGCGAGTTCGATCGCGCGTGCGCCGAACGCCTCGCGCAGCGCGGCCATTACCGGCTCGACCGCCACGCCCGGTTCAAGTTCGATCGCGAGATCGTTTATCAGCGGGTCGCCCGAAAGGCGCACATAGTCGTCACGCTCCATCACCAGCGCACCATGCTGGCGGGCATAGTCGCGCCAGACGCCGGCGACCGTGAACCGGTACATGCGGCCCGCGATCGGAATATCCACCTGCTGGCCGGTCGCGAGCCCCTGAAGATCGGCCATCGCCTCCGAGATCCAAACCGGATCGCCCTGCCCCGCCGCGAGCGCCGGTTCCAGTGTGCCGCTGACCAGCGGCAGGCCGGCCGTACCACGCATCGGGCGTGCAATCAGCGTCGTTGCAAGCCGATCGTCCGCGAGCCGCACGGTGTCGAAACGTACGGGCTGTACCCTCGCCACCCCGGGCAACGCACCCACTAGGCGCAGCGCCTCGGGGTCGAGATAGCCGCTTGCAGTCGACGACGAAGCGCGCACATACAGGTCAGCCGGGAGCACCCGCGCCAGCCAGTCATCGACCGAATCGCGAAACGAACTCACCATGATCGCCATCGACACCGCCAGCGCGACGCTGGCCACTACGCCTGCGCCCGCGACCACCGTCTGCCCGGGCATCGCCGCAAGGCGTGCATGCGCGAGGCGCAGCGTGAGCGAATGACCGCGTGCAAACAACCGCATGCCCAGGCGCACCGCGCCGGGCATCAGCATCACCGCACCCACCAGAATCAGCAGCACGGCCGCGTAACCGAACGCCGGTATGCCCCCCAGGGGCGGCAACAGGCACAACCCGGCGGCCAGCGCCAGCGCCGCAACAGCCAGACCGGTGCGCGAACGGGTTTCAAACACCTGTGCCTCATCGCCCGCCCGCAAGGCGCGCGCCGTGAGCATGCTTGCCGCCTCGCGCGCCGGGAGCCACGCACCGGCAAGACCAGCAAACCCGCCCAGCAACAGATATACGCCACTGAGCAGCGATTCGAAGCGCAGGCTTGGGCTCACGCCGGCAAAATAGCCCGCCCCAAGGTCTCCACCCACGAAACGAAACGCCAGCGCGGTCAGCACATAGGCGAACACCACCCCGACCAGGCCGCCCAGCAAGCCCAGCACAGCGCCTTCGGCCAGCAATCCGCCAAACAGCGCCCGCCGCGACAAACCCAGCGCGCGCAGGAACGCAAACTCTCGCCGCCGCCGCACCACGGCCAGCACCTGGGTCGAAAACACCAGAAAACCGCCCGTCAGCAGGGCGATCGCCGCCAGCATGGTCAGATTGACCCGATAAGCGCGCGACAGATTGGTCGCCTGCGATTCCGCGGCCTCGGGCGCCAGCACCGACACCCCCGCCGGCACGCTCGAGGCAAGCGCAAGCCGCGCCGCATCGCGATCAATACCCGGCTTCAGACGCAGATCGATGCGATTGAGCCTACCGATACGGTCGAACACCTTTTGCGCGGCCGCGATATCCATCATCCCGATCGGCTGGCCCATGCCCGCACCAGGCACGCCGCCACGCAGTGTGAGTTGCTGCTCGCGCAAACCGGTCTGGACCGCCAGTTTGTCTCCGACATTCATGCCCAGGCGAGCGCGTGCCGCCGCACTGAGGAAGATCGCGTCTTCGCGCAAGGCCACCAGCGACGATCGTTCATCCTCGTTCGCACTGCGGTCGACAACCGGCATCAGGTTCGGCGAGACCGCCGCGACCCGAAATAGATCGATACCAAACACCTTCAGGGACTCTTCATGATCCGGCAGGCGCGCGTCGAGCTCGAGAACCGGGCTCGCCGCGGCGACCTCCTCACGTTGTGCGAGCGCGAAATAGACCGCATCGTCGAAGCCACCCCTCGGCCCGACCACCTGCAGATCAGCCTCACCACTGAGCAGGCGCATGCCGCGCCCGAACTCGTCCAGCGCTGCGGCATGGATCAACTGCACCGTCAGGCCCAGTGCCACACCCAGGGCAATCGCCACCAGCGACAATGCCGTGGCAAGCCGCCGATGCAGCAGGCTGGCGAGAAATATCCTGACCAGCGCGCGGCTCATGCGTGCGCCGGCGTCGCGACCAGGCCGGTCGGGGTCAGGCGCAACACCCGGTCGGTGCGCGCCGCCGCCGCCTCGGAGTGGGTCACCACAATGCCCACCGCGCCGGCCGATCGAATGCACGCAAGCAGCAGTTCCAGCACCCCCGCGGCACGCTCGGGGTCGAGGTTGCCGGTGGGTTCGTCGGCCAGCACCAGCGCCGGTCGATGCACCAGTGCGCGTGCAATCGCCACCCGCTGCAATTCGCCCCCCGACAGATTGCGCGGCCAGTCGTCCGCCCGTCCGCCCAGGCCCACCTGCGCGAGCATGTCTCTTGCCCGGCGATCGGCCTCGCCGCCCTCGACATCGAGCAACCACAAGGGCAGCGCCACGTTGGCCACGAGCGAAAGATGCGGCAGGATATGAAAGGCTTGGAACACGAAGCCATAACGTTGCCGCCGCAGGCGCGCAAACGCATCATCATCGAGTTGGCCGATGTCGACGCCTTCAAGCATCAGCCGCCCGCCATCGAAAGGCTCCAGCCCGGCAATGGCATTGAGCAGGGTCGACTTGCCGACGCCCGACTCACCCATGATCGCGACGCACTCGCCCGCGGCGAGCTTCATCGAAACACCTGAAAACAAGGGTGAGGCATCGCTGTTGAAGCGCTTGGAAACGTTTATCAGTTCGAGCATGGGAGCAATGACTGTTTACACGCGAATAAGTGCAATCTTCACCACAAGAGCGCCGATGCGGCGATCTGCAATGCGCAGAGCCTTTGCGGTGCTTGATGATGATCAGGGGCGCAAGCGTACATCGCGCCGGCCCAGCGGGCGGGCCATCACGTATACTCCGCGCTGCAAATCATGCCCGTCGAGCATTACGAGAACTTTCCTGTCGCGTCGATGTTGCTCCCGGCCCGCCTGCGCGCGCCGGTTGAAGCCATTTACGGCTTTGCCCGTGGTGCCGACGACGTCGCCGACGAAGGTGACGCCGAGCCACGGCAGAGGCTTGCGCGCCTGAACGACTACCGCATCGGCCTCGACCGGATCGAGCGCGGCGAGCCACCCGATGATGACGATCTGGGCCCGATGTTCGCGCGTCTCGCGCCCCATGTCCGGCAATTCGATCTGCCGTTGCAGCTCTTGCGCGACCTGCTCGACGCCTTCAGCCAGGATGTGCTCAAGACCCGTTACGCCGACTATGCCGAGCTGCTCGACTATTGTCGCCGCTCGGCCAACCCGGTGGGCAGGTTGCTGCTGCACCTCTACGGACAGCGCTCCCCCGCTCAACTGCAGATGTCCGACGCCATCTGCACCAGCCTGCAGTTGATCAACTTCTGGCAGGATGTCGGCGTCGATTGGGCCAAGGCGCGCGTCTATATCCCGCTCGACGATCTGGGACGATTCGGCGTAGGCGAGGACGATATCGCAGCGCAACATTGTAACGAACGCTGGCGCGCCCTTTTGGGCTTTCAGCTTGAGCGCGCCCGCGAACTGATGCTTGCGGGCGCGCCGCTCGCGCGCCAGTTGCCCGGGCGCATCGGCTGGGAGCTGCGACTAGTGGTACTGGGCGGGTTGCGCACGCTCGAAAAGATCGAAGCGGCCGGATATGACGTGTTCCGACACCGCCCAACCCTCAACCGCAGCGACTGGGTCCTGATAGCCGGTCGCGCGCTGCACTACAAACCGGGCAAGCCCTGATGACGCCACACGATTATTGCCAGGACAAGGCCGCAAAGAGCGGTTCGAGTTTCTACTACAGCTTCATGTTCCTGCCGCCCGAGCGCCGCCAGGCGATCACCGCGCTCTACGCATTCTGCCGCGAAGTGGACGACGTGGTGGACGAGTGCCAGGACCCTCAACTCGCTCAAACCAAGCTGGCCTGGTGGCGAACCGAAGTTGACCGGGTATTCGACGGCGAGCCGACTCATCCGGTTGGGCATGCGCTCAAGGCAGTGGGCGCACGCTTCAACCTGCCGCGCGAGCAACTGCAGGAGATCATCGACGGCATGGAGATGGATCTCACCCAGACCCGCTATCTCGATTTCAAGGGCCTGCAACTCTACTGCTACCGGGTCGCCAGCGTGGTGGGGCTGCTCGCAGCCGAGATCTTCGGCTACCAGGATCGCCAGACGCTCAAGTACGCACATGACCTGGGTCTGGCATTCCAGCTCACCAACATCATCCGCGACGTGGGCGAAGACGCCCGTCGTGGCCGAATCTACCTGCCGATCGAAGACCTGCAGCGCTTCAAGGTACCGGCGAGCGAGATTCTCGAGGCCCGGCACTCTGATCGCTTCCAGGCGCTCATGGCGTTCCAGACCGAGCGCGCGATCCGCTTCTACGATCAGGCCTTTGCGCTGTTGCCGGCTGTCGATCGCAAGAGTCAGCGCCCGGGTCTGATCATGGCCGCGATCTATCGCACCCTGCTCGACGAGATCGCCCGTGATGGTTACCTGGTGCTCGACCGCCGAACCTCGCTCACCCCGCTGCGCAAGATCTGGATCGCCGGCAAGACCTGGTTTGGCGGAGGGCGCAAATGAGCCGCTCGGTTGCGATCATCGGTGGCGGTTATGCCGGCATGGCCTGCGCCGTCGAACTCGCGCGCACCGGCCATGAAGTGACGGTGTTCGAACGCTCGCTGATATTGGGTGGGCGGGCCCGCCTCGTCACGCGCGACGACTGGCAGGTCGACAACGGGCAGCACATCGTAATCGGCGCCTATACCGAGCTCGCGCGCCTGCTGCGGCTGATCGGTGTTTCGGCCAAGGCCTTCGAACGCATCCCGCTCACCCTGCACGTTCCCGGCAGGCTCCACCTGCGTGCGGCACACCTGCCCGCGCCACTGCACCTGGCGGTGGGCTTGCTGCGGGCAAAAGGCCTCGACTGGGATGACCGCAAGGCGATGCTGCGTTTGACCCGCCATCTGAAAAAGAGCGGGTTCAAGGTCGAGCCAGGGTCCACCGTGCGCAGCCTCCTGCATGTCACCGGGCAAACGCCGCGACTCACGACGCTCATCTGGAATCCGCTCTGCATCGCAGCGCTCAACACCTTGCCGGCAGAAGCCTCGGCCCAGGTGTTTGCCGATGTGCTGCGCGATTCACTGTGTGCCGACGCCAACGCCAGCGAACTGCTGATTCCGCGGGTCGACCTTACCGAGCTGTTTCCGGTACAAGCTGCACGCTATCTCGCACTCAAACGCTGCAAGATCAACACCGGCAATGGCATCGAAGGCCTCACGAGCTCACCCGCAGGGTTCCGCCTTGTCGGCGACCCGATCGCCAATCGCAGCTATGAGCATGTGGTGATTGCGACCGCCCCCTATCATGCGGCCAGTCTGCTCGACAGCGCCGGCGGATGCGAGCGGCTGGCACGCCAGATCGACGCACTGCCATATGAGCCGATCACCACCGTGTATTTCGCCCTCGGCCCCAACGTGCGTCTGCCCTACCCGATGATCGGACTGGCCGACGGCCCCGCGCAGTGGGCATTCGATCGCGGTCAGCTGGGTTCGAAGGCCGGCCTGATCGCGCTGGTCATCAGCGCACATGGTCCGCATGAGGCCTTGTCGCGAGA
>JAEUNS010000354.1 GCA_016790005.1 Zoogloeaceae bacterium | reverse complement strand
GCGGTGCCCGGCATCGTGCTGGCGACGGTATTCATTACCGTGCCCTTCGTCGCGCGCGAGTTGATTCCGCTCATGGAGGCACAGGGTCGCGAAGAGGAGGAGGCCGCCACCGTGCTGGGGGCATCGGGCTTCCAGACCTTCTGGCGGGTGACGCTACCCAACATCAAGTGGGGGCTGCTCTACGGCGTGATCCTGTGCAACGCACGGGCGATGGGCGAGTTTGGTGCGGTCAGCGTGGTGTCAGGCCATATTCGCGGCCAGACCAACACCATGCCTTTGCATGTAGAGATTCTCTACAACGAATACAACTTCTCGGCAGCGTTTGCAGTGGCATCGCTGCTGGCGCTGCTGGCGCTGGTCACGCTGTGCCTCAAGTCCTTCGTCGAGTGGAAGGCGTCGCAGGCAATGGCCGATACAAAATAAAGGAACATGAGCGATGAGCATTCAGGTTGAAAAGATCCACAAGGAATTCGGCAGTTTCACAGCGCTAAACCAGGTTTCGCTGGACTTTCCCACCGGAGAGCTGGTGGCCTTGCTGGGGCCGTCCGGCTGCGGCAAGACCACCTTGCTGCGGGTGATCGCGGGGCTGGAGACGGCGGATTCCGGGCGGGTGATCCTCGAAGGCGAGGATGCCTCCGACACCCATGTGCGCGAGCGTCAGGTCGGTTTCGTGTTTCAGCACTATGCCTTGTTCCGTCACATGACCGTGTTCGAGAACGTCGCCTTCGGCCTGCGGGTCAAGCCGCGGCGCGAACGCCCGTCCGAAGAGGAGATCCGCAAGCGGGTCCATCGTCTGCTGGATCTGGTGCAACTCGACTGGTTGGCCGATCGTTATCCGCAGCAACTCTCGGGCGGGCAGCGTCAGCGCATCGCCCTGGCACGCGCCCTGGCGGTGGAACCGCGGGTGTTGCTGTTGGATGAGCCATTCGGCGCACTCGATGCTCAGGTGCGCAAGGAATTGCGCCGCTGGCTGCGAAACCTGCATGATGAACTGCATGTAACCTCGATCTTCGTCACCCACGATCAGGAAGAGGCGCTCGAAGTGGCCGACCGGGTGGTGTTGATGAACAAGGGCAGGGTGGAGCAGGTCGGCACCCCGCAAGAGGTTTACGAACATCCGGCCACGCCCTTTGTTTATGGATTCCTGGGCGCGGTCAACCTGTTTCATGGCCGGGTCGAAGGCGAGCATGTGCGGGTTGGCGATGCCGTGTTGCCGCATGATGGTCGCGATGCGGACCATGGCATCGATGTGGTCGGCTTCGCCCGCCCGCATGAGCTCGACATCGTCACCGATCCAGGCGTGCAAGTGGGGGTCGAGGCGGTGGTGAGCCGGGTGCTCGCATTCGGCGCCAATGTGCGTGTCGAACTCGACAGTTTGCCGGGTGCCGCGGATCGCGGTGAGCCCCTGCATTACGAGGTTGTGCTCACACGCGACCGGGTCGCTGCACTGGCGCTGAGCGACGGGCAGCGGGTGCGGCTGGTGCCGGCGAGCCTGCGGGTATTTCCGCGCGAGGCAGCATGAACTTCCAGCAATTGCGGATCGTGCGTGAGACTGTCAGGCGCAACTTCAACCTGACCGAGGTGGCCAATACCTTGTTCACCGCCCAGTCGGGGGTCTCCAAGCACATCAAGGATCTCGAGGACGAGCTTGGGGTGGAACTGTTCGTGCGCCGCGGCAAACGCTTGCTCGGCTTGACCGAGCCGGGCAAGGAGTTGTTGCCGATCGTCGAACGCATTCTGCTCGACACCCAGAACATCAAGCATCTGGGCGAGCAGTTTTCGCAGAAGGACAAGGGTCATCTCGCCGTCGCCACCACCCATACCCAGGCGCGCTATGCGCTGCCGCCGGTGGTGACGCGGTTCAAGCAGGCCTTTCCGAAGGTGCACCTCGAACTGCATCAGTCCGGCCCCAAGGAGATCGTGTCGCTGCTGCGCAGTGGCCAGGTGGATATCGGGATCGCGACCGAGGCCTTGGGCGACGAGGACGACCTGGTGAGTTTCCCGTTCTATCAGTGGCACCATGCGCTGATCGTTCCGGACGGGCATCCTCTGGTGGCAAAGGCGGGGTCGATTGCACTTGAAGATCTTGCCGAGTATCCGCTCATCACCTATCACGAGGGCTACACCGGCCGGGCACGCATCGACGCTGCATTTGCGCGCGCAGGGATTACCCCGGACATCGTGATGTCTGCGCTCGATGCGGATGTGATCAAGTCGTATGTGGAGCTCGGCCTGGGGGTTGGCATCGTTGCCGCCATGGCCTTCCATCCGGCGCGTGATGCCGGCTTGACGCTGCTCGACGTCAAGGGGCTGTTCGAAGTCAATACCACCCGCATCGGTTTGCGCCGTGGCCACTACCTTCGCGGTTATGCGTTGCGCTTCATCGAGTACTGCTCACCAGCGCTGACCGAGGCAAAGCTGCGTGAGGCCTTGTTTCCCAAGACCATTGAATGATTCTCGCCGTCAACGTCGATCAGTCGTGTCCGTCAGACGCCCATCGCGCAAGCGCGGCGAAAAGTTCCACGGGTTCAAAGGGTTTGGTGACGAAGTCGTTCATGCCGGCGACAAGGCATTTTTCGCGATAACTGACTGTTGCGTGGGCCGTCATTGCGATGATGGGTATCTGGGCGATGGTCTCATCATGGCGAATTCGTGTGGTGGCTTCGAGACCATCCATGACCGGCATCTGAATGTCCATGAGCACCGCATCGAATGGTTTGTTGCGAAGCAGTTCCAGGCCCTCCCGGCCGTTGTTTGCAATGCTCACATCAACACCCGCGATGCTGCACAATAATTCCAGTGCCACCTGTTGATTGATCTCATTGTCCTCGCACAGCAAGACCCGCATGCCGCGGATCCGCGCCTGGTACTCTGCGAGCCGTGATGCCTCGGGGTCGTGGCCGACCGGTCTTGCCCAATTGCGACCGAAGGCCGACATGATGCCCTTGAGCAGCTTGTATCCATCGAGTGGTTTGCTGACGCAGGCGTCGGGAGTCTCATATGGCATGCGATCTTCCGGCGCGTCGGACTCATCGTCGCCGCAGGGCTCGGCGAGCAGAATCCTCGGGCGGCCGTAGCGATCCGGATCAAGGTGAATCCGGCGGGTGGCCTCGATACCGTCGAGGCCGGGCATCTTGCGATCGATCAACACCAGATCGAAAGGTGTGCCTGCCTGGTGGGCGCGTTCGATTTCATTCAGCCCATCTGCGACCGAGGGTCGAATTTCAGCTGCATAGCCGAGTGCGCCAAGCAGGCGTGCGAGAATCGTGCGTGCCGTGGCGTTGTCGTCCATGCCCAGAATGTGCAGCCCACTCAATTCCAGAGGCGTTTGCGGGGTGGCTTCAACAGCCATTTGCGCTGGGCCGAAACTGACCGTGAACTGGAAATCGCTGCCCGAGCCGGGCGAGCACTCGACCCCGATCTCGCCGCCCATCAGTGTTACCAGTTGCTTGCAGATCGCAAGCCCCAGACCGGTTCCGCCGTATTTGCGGGTGCTCGAGGCATCGACCTGGCTGAATGGCTTGAACAGCTGGCCGATCTGCTCTGCGCTCATCCCGATGCCTGTGTCGCGCACCGAGAAGCGCAGCGCGATGCGGCCGTCGGTGCTTGCTTGACGGCTTACGCTCACCACGATCTCGCCATGGTCGGTGAACTTCACCGCGTTGTTGCACAGGTTGATCAACACCTGACGCAAACGCATGGCGTCGCCGACCAGAGCTTGCGGTACGTCGGGGCCAATGTCGAACATGAATTCGAGGTTCTTCTGATGTGCCTTGAGCGCGATCACCGCGCTCAGGTCCCTGAGTACCCTCAGCAGTCGGAACTCGGTTTCATTCAGATCGAGCTTGCCCGCCTCG
>JAEUNS010000343.1 GCA_016790005.1 Zoogloeaceae bacterium | reverse complement strand
TGCGCGGGCGACTGATTGCTTGTTCAGGTAGCTCATCTTCGCAAGATAGTCGCCATAACCCACGCCGTCATCGCGCAGGGTGCGGCAGAAGTTCCAGACTTTCTGCACGAGAGGAAAAGTGTTCATAGGGTACCTGTAACGCAAACCTGAGTACGGCCAGCCATACACAACCCAAATTGGGTCCGACAAATTCAATCAAGAGATGCACAAGCCAGTTTGAGTGTGGCGCACTGGACTCAAAGATTTCCGACGACAGCACTGCTTCGCGCTGGGTCAGCGGCGACAAGATCACCGCCGGATTGACCACGCTTTGCAGCGGGGCGTCGTCATTGCGCCATTTCAGCTTGGCGGCGGCATAGCGCTCGGTCTGGTTCTCGACGACGGTGAGATTCTCGCCCGTGCCGTCCTTCTTGGCCTCGATGACACCCACGGCATTGCGATTGACGAACAACACGTAGTCGGCCGGACCGCCGTCGGTGGGGTATTCACGCACCGCAACGCCCATGGCAGCGCTGAGGTTGAGCTGCTTCATGTCTTGTATGGCCCAGCCGGCCTGAACGAGCTTGTCGTCGATCTTCAGTCGGGCTTGTGCCTCAAGCGACATGGCGGGGGCATCTCATGCCAGCAGTGAGCCCGCGCCCCATCAACTCGTAGCCGTTCGCTTCAGCTGCCTTCACGATCATCCCTTGCCGCCAGACTTGAATACCCGAACGGATATTACTATGGCGTGGGGCTGACGCCTCTGGCGCTCAACGATGGAAGCGCGCTACCGCTGATGCTGGCGAGGGACGGTCTCTGGTGGCTCTCATGATTCGGGATGAGCGGTAGCCATGATCGTTAGCGTTTTCGTCAATTGTCAGTGAATTTTACAGTTCAGAGATTCGGCACGACCCGATCGCAGCTAAGGAATTGTTTTCTAATATAGTAATATTATTGGTATAGCTTTTGCTTTTTAACAATTGGGGAAGGTTGAGGGCAAAGTGGTTACACAAATAAGGCGCGGTTTAGCGCGGTTACAACCCTGAATTGGTCGGCACGCACTTTCTCCACGCGCAACTGCTGGAAAACCAAAAAGGAGGCTTTCAAGTCATGCAATACCGATCGAGATGTGAAGAACGAATCCATCGCCAGCGGGCCGATCGAGGCTCGAATAGTAAATTGCGGCTGAGCCTTCTTGTGGCATTGCTTTTCACGGGACCCACGATCGCCGCACCTGCGTCAAACTGGCTGACGGTGGTTAACAACGCCGACAGCATTCCCACGACGGACCCGAGCACAACCTTCAACAGCTATAACCAGCCCTCGATCAGCGATGCAGGCCTGGTGGCGTTCAGAGCACGCTCGCAGGGCGGGCAAGCGGGTCAGGGGCCGGCCACCGGCATCTTTACCCGCGATATGGCGACCCCCGGCAACCCGATCGTTCCCGTTGCCATGCGGGGTGACGAGGTGCCCGCCCCAAACAACATTACCAACCCTGGGCCTGCGACATTCAACGAGTTCCCGTCCTTCCCGAGGATCGATGCCACGTCTGGCACCCTGGCCTTCCGTGGGCAGTCGACGCCGTCGGTGCTCTCCATACTCCCTGACGGCAGTGAAACCCGTAGCGGGACGTCTGGCCTGTATGCTACGCCGGGCGGCGGATCCCTCATCACAGGCATCCGCAACGTCATTCCGAACGACTACCCACAGTTTCTGGTCCCGAACCAGGCTGAGCCCACCAAGTTCGACCAGTTCCCCGGTGCGCCGTCACCCGACGGCAACATCGTCACCTTCAAGGGCAACTGGACCGACAGTGTAGGCATTAGCCAGACAGGCGTCTATTTTCGCGACATGGTCGCCAACGGCGGAGAGTCTCCAGTGGTCAAGGTCGCCGAACGCGGCGATGCCATTCCCAGCGATGCAATTCCGACGTCTGGATACACTGGGAGCGGCGTTTTCGGATCAACCTCGCCACCCAGTGCAGCTGCCGGCAAGATGGTGTTCACGGGCCTGGATGTTGAAGAGGCTCCGAAGGCCGGTGGAATCTTCATGGCGCCGCTGACCGAGAACCCAAGCCTGACAACGGTGGCCGGCTTTCAGACGATCGTACCGAAGAACGGAACCAATACCTTGTCGGCCTTCGGCGAAGGCCTGTCCTTCGACGGCCGCTATGTCGGCTTCTGGGCGGGATGGGGTACCGAGACTTTCGCCCGGCAGGTCAGCTGCGCAACGGACGGCAACGCCAGCGTTGTGCAAGCCTGTATCGACCAGGATTCCAATGGTGTAACTGGTGACGGCATCTACACCTTCGACGTCCTGAAGAACCAGGGCATCTTCCTGGCCGATACGGCCCTGAACAAGCTGTTCCTGGTGGCACAGACCGGTGACCTGTACGACGACTTCCTGTTCTGGAACTTCTCCGGCAATGCAGGCCAGGGCGGTGGCGAGGAATCCGAGGACGAGGAAGGCGCACGTTGGCGTTCGTCGGCCTTCCTGGCGATCAACGGCAATGATGCTGTGTTCAAGGCGGCGCAAGGCTACGAGGCGGGTCCGTTTGGCAAGACAGGCGGCACATCGGGCCTGTTCGGCGCACTGGATGTGTCCGACTGGTTCACCGATGAAGATCTATTCACGATCGTCAAGACCGGAATGGATGGCGGCATGCTCGATCCGATGGCTGCAGGCCTACCGATAGTTTCACTCGGCATCGAGCGCGATGGCTTCCGCAATGGCAGGCTCGCGATTGCGGCCAGCATGGCCACCGACGAAGAAGGTTGGGCCGGCATCTATATGACCTCAGTTCCTGAACCCGGCACGCTTGCGATGCTGTTGCTGGCAGCAGGGCTAATGCCGCTCGTACGCCGCACCGGAACACGGCGCACCTGACTCGTTTCGCCGCGTAACCCAGAATCAGCGTCGGGGGCAGTCGTTATTGGCTGCCCTCTGACACACTACGTTGCATACGGGTCCGCACAGGGTACCGACCGCTTGACGGCCGGACGTCAATCCGGGGCCGACAGCCCCGCCCACTCCTCATCGCTGTAAAGCCGCGAGCGCGTCAAGAAACGCAAACCCTCCGGCCCTTCCAGCGAGAACATGCCGCCGCGCCCCGGCACCACGTCGATGATCAGGTGGGTGTGCTCCCAGTAGGCGAACTGGGCGCGGCTCATGTAGAACGGGCAGCCGCCGATCTCACCCAGGCGAACGTCGCTCGTGCCGGTCATGAAGTCGTTCAGCGGATAGCACATCGGCGCGCTGCCGTCGCAGCATCCGCCGGACTGGTGGAACAGCAATGGGCCATGGCGCAGCTTGAGTTTTTCGATCAGCGCGAGCGCGGCGGGGGTCACCGACACGCGGGTGGGGATGGATTCCATGCGAACTCCAGATTGAAAACGGCCGGGGCAGGCCCGGCCGGTGCGAACGACGCCACGCCGGACGGCGGCGTGGCAGGGCGAAGCAGGGATCAGAAGAAGCCGAGTGCGTTTTGCGAGTAGCTCACCAGCTGGCACTTGGTCTGTTGGTAGTGATCGAGCATCATCTTGTGGTTCTCGCGGCCGATGCCCGACTGCTTGTAGCCGCCGAAGCTGGCATGGGCGGGATAGTGGTGGTAGCAGTTGGTCCACACCCGGCCGGCCTGGATGCCGCGGCCCATGCGGAAAGCGCGCGAGGTGTCGCGGGTCCACACACCGGCGCCGAGGCCGTAGAGGGTGTCGTTGGCGATCGCGAGCGCGTCGTCTTCGTCCTTGAAGGTGGCGACCGAGACCACCGGCCCGAAGATCTCCTCCTGGAAGATGCGCATCTTGTTGTGGCCCTTGAACACCGTGGGCTTGACGAAGAAGCCGCCAGCCAGATCACCCGAGAGCTGATTGCGTTCGCCACCGATCAGGCATTCGGCGCCTTCCTGGCGGCCGATGTCCATGTAGGCGAGGATCTTCTCGAGCTGCTCGCTGGAGGCCTGAGCGCCGATCATCGTGGCGGCGTCGAGCGGGTTGCCCTGCTTGATTTTCGCAACGCGAGCGACCGCACGCTTGATGAAGGCGTCGTAGATCGATTCCTGGATCAGTACCCGCGACGGGCAGGTGCACACCTCACCCTGGTTGAGCGCGAACATCGCGAAGCCTTCCAGACACTTGTCGAAGAACGCGTCGTCGGCGCTCATCACGTCTTCAAAGAACACGTTGGGGCTCTTGCCGCCGAGTTCGAGCGTGACCGGAATCAGGTTCTGCGATGCGTACTGCATGATCAGCCGGCCGGTGGTGGTTTCGCCGGTGAAGGCGATCTTGGCGATGCGCCGGTTGGAGGCCAGCGGCTTGCCGGCTTCGACGCCGAAGCCGTTGACCACGTTGACCACGCCGGGCGGCAGCACGTCCTGGATCAGTTCTAGCAACACGAGAATCGAGGCCGGCGTCTGTTCGGCCGGTTTCAGCACCACGCAGTTGCCCGCGCCCAGCGCCGGCGCCAGCTTCCAGGCAGCCATCAGGATCGGGAAGTTCCACGGGATGATCTGGCCGACCACGCCCAGCGGCTCGTGGATGTGGTAGGCCATGGTGTTCTCGTCGATCTCCGAGATGCCGCCTTCCTGCGAGCGCAGGCAGCCGGCGAAGTAGCGGAAGTGGTCGACGGCG
>JAEUNS010000322.1 GCA_016790005.1 Zoogloeaceae bacterium | reverse complement strand
CTGGGGTTTCAAAAGCCCGGCCGGACGCATTTTTAGCAAAACAGCCCAAATCATGCTCAAGTCTGGCAATCGCGAGGCCGTAGAATAGTCAGGAATTGTCACAAATATGTTTAATCGGCAGGAGTGGGTTTCCACCGGCCGCAGGAGAACAAGATGCGTCGTCTGTCCGACACCCCCATCTGGGTGCGCCTTACCGGCGTAATCTGGCTGATGCTGGTGATTGCCTGGGGCAGCATGATCGCCTGGGAAACCCACAGCAATCGCCAGAATGCAGTCAGGCAAGCCGAGGAGTTTGCCCGCACCATCAACGAGATGACCATGGCCGGCCTGACCGGGATGATGATTACCGGCACCGTCGATCAGCGCGACGTGTTCCTCGATCAGATCCAGGAATTGTCGGTCGTGCGTGGATTGCGGGTGTTGCGCGCCGCCGGGGTCAAGCAGATTTTCGGGCCCGGCACTGCCGGAGATGTTTCACCCGATGCGCTGGAGCAGGAGGTCCTGTCCTCGGGCAAGACCGTGATCCGGGTCGAGTCGGACAGCGCCCATGGTGAGCATCTGCGTGCGGTGATTCCTTCGCTCGCCAGCACCAATTATCTGGGCAAGGACTGCGTTGCCTGCCATCAGGTGCCCGAGGGCACGCCGCTGGGGGTGGTGTCGATGCGGGTGTCGCTCGACAAGGTTAACGAGGCCGTCACCGAGTTGCGCAACGAAAGCATCGTGTTCGCGGTGCTGGCATCCTTGCCATTGTTGTTCTTCGTATATTTCTTCATCCGCCGCGTGGTCGTGAATCCGCTGTCGCACTTGTCGGGCAGTCTTTCCGAGATCGCCCAGGGTGGCGGGGACCTCACCCGCCGGCTGTCGGCCGAGGGCGATGACGAGATCGGCCGGACCGCCGGGGTTTTCAACAAGATGCTCGGCACGATTGCCGACCTGGTACGTCAGGTGGGCAATTCCGCCGGGGCGGTGACCGCCTCTGCGGCCGGTCTGGTGGGCAACGCCGAAAGCGTCGCGAAAAGCTCGCACCGCCAGAACGAGCAGTCGGCAAGCGCGGCAGCGGCCGTCGAGGGCCTGGCAGACAACATCACCCATATTGCCGAAAGCACGGACCATGTGCGGGCGAAATCGCGCGAGAGTCTTGCGCGTTCCAACGAAGGTCAGGCCAGCCTCCAGCACCTGATCGGCGAGGTTGCGCATGTTGAACAGGCCGTGCAGAACATGGCCGATCTGGTTTCGGCGTTCGTGAAGTCGACCCAGTCGATTACCGGTATGACCCAGGAGGTGCGCGAAATCGCCGAGCAGACCAATCTGCTGGCCTTGAATGCCGCCATCGAGGCTGCGCGGGCGGGTGAGCAGGGGCGCGGGTTTGCGGTGGTCGCCGATGAGGTACGCAAGCTGGCCGAGAAGTCGGCCCGCTCGGCCGGCGAGATCGATGGTATCACCCAAGAGATCACCCGACAGTCGGCTGCCGTGCAACAGTCGATCGTGCGCGGCCTGAGCCACCTCGAAACGAGCCGTGAGGCTGCCGGCGTGGTGTCGGGTGTGCTTGATGCGGCCAATGGCCTCGTAGTCGAGGTGGGCGCCGGGCTTGACGCGATCGCAAGTGCTACCGAGGCGCAGCGTCGCTCGAGCGATACGGTCACGATGAGCATCGAGGAAATCGCGCGTATGGCGAAAGACAACAACCAGGCCATCGACTCGACGCTCGACGCCGCACGCCGTCTGCAGAGCCTCGCGGCAGATCTTCAGACCGCGGTGTCACGCTTCAGGGTGTGATGGCCGGGGCCGGGTGCCGGCGGCCGTTCGAGAGCGAAGCACCCGGCGAACTGCTCACTCGATCCGGATCGGTACGAAGATTCGCGAGTCGCCGCGCTGTACCAGCAGGGCAAAGCGTTTGCCCGATCGCTCGACCAGGGTCCGGAACTCGGCCGCGTTGGTCACCCGCTGGTTGTTGAGCGCAAGAATCACGTCACCCGGCTGAATTCCGAACTGGGCAGCGGCGCCCGTCGTGCCTTCGACCATTACGCCGCCCGAAACGCCAAGCTGACGCGTTTCGTCCGCTGTCAATGAACGGCCGGTCAGGCCCAGCTTGTCGGTGATGTCTCCGCGGCCCAGTCCTGGCGCGAGGGCGGTGTCGCCAGAGTGCATCTCATCCAGGCGCGCAGTGACGATCTGTGTTGTACCGTCACGCCAGATCTCGAGCTTCACGGCGGTGTCCGGGCGCTTGTCGCCGATGATGCGCGGCAACTCCGACGATTCGCCGACCTTTTCGCCATCTACGCTCAGAACCACGTCTCCGGCCTTGAGTCCTGCCTTTTCCGCGGCGCTGTCCGGTTCGATGCGTGCGATAAGGGCGCCAGTCGGCTCAGCCAGGCCGAAGGTCTGGGCGAGATCCGCGTCGACGGTCTGAATCGTGATACCGAGCTTGCCGCGCTGCACGCGACCGAATTCGATGAGCTGGTTTTTGATGTTGAGCGCCACATCGATCGGGATCGCAAACGAGATACCCATGAAACCGCCGGAGCGCGAATAGATCTGCGAATTGATGCCGATCACCTCGCCTTCGAGGTTGAACAGCGGCCCGCCGGAATTGCCCGGATTGATTGCGACGTCGGTCTGAATGAACGGGACATAGTTTTCAGACTGGAGCCGGCGCGCCTTGGCGGAGATGATGCCGGCAGTGACGGTATTGTCAAAGCCGAACGGCGAGCCCATTGCCACGACCCATTCACCCACTCGCGACTTTTCGGCATCGCCGGTCTTGACCGTGGGCAGCCCCTTGGCATCGATCTTGAGCAGCGCGATGTCGGTGCGGGCGTCGGTGCCGATGACTTCTGCCTTGAACTCGCGCTTGTCGATCAGGCGCACGGTGACTTCGACCTGGCCCTCGCTCACCACATGCGCATTGGTCAGCACATAGCCATCTTCGCTGATGATGAAACCCGAGCCGATACCGCGGTTGATGCGCGGACCGCGTTCGCCCTGCCCCGGGCCACCCGGGAAGGGCACGCCGAAACGGCGCAGGAAATCGTAGAACGGGTCGTCGGGCGAAAGCATCTCAGGGCTCGGACGACGGCTCTCGGTTGCGACGCTGATGTTCACGACTGCCGGCCCTACGCTTTCGACCAGGTCGCCAAAATCGGGCAAGCCGAATTTGTTCATGCTGACGACCGGTTGGGCTGGTGCGGTGGTCTGGGCCAGGGCCAGTCCGAAACCGGGGGGCATCGCCGCGATCAGGGCAGTGGCTAGCGCGCTCGCAACGACGATATTACGTAACGCAATGTTTCGGCTCATTGTTTCAACCTTTGCTGTGGGGTGAGGGCTCATGATTTCACCTGGCACCAGTCGAACCTGCCAGTCCGTGAGTAGACGAAGCTGACATCCAAGCGTTCCCGCACGGACAGTTGATCGCACATTTGCCCCGCCTGGGCATCCCGAAAGCTGTGTTTGCCCCGTCCTGAGGTTAAACTGTTGCCAGTGGAGAATCAGCCCATGTCATTGCAGGAAAATACCGCGTCATGACGCTCACCGATCTTCGATACCTGGTTGCGCTGGCAAGAGAAAGGCACTTCGGCCGGGCTGCCGAAAAATGCCATGTGAGCCAGCCTACGCTGTCGGTTGCGATCAAGAAGGTCGAGGACGAGCTCGGAGTGCAGCTGTTCGAGCGTAGCGCGACCGAGGTCAAGATCACCGCCACCGGACAGCGGATTGTCAATCAGGCCGAGAAAGTCTTGCTCGAGGCTGCGCGGATACCCGAGATCGCCTCGGCCGGGCGCGATCCGCTCTCCGGCCCGCTGCGCCTGGGGGTGATCTACACGATCGGCCCCTACCTGTTGCCGCGCCTGATTCCGCTGGTGCATCACCATGCCCCGCGCATGCCGCTGGTAATTCAGGAGAACTACACCAATCGCCTGATCGAGTTGTTGAAGCGCGGCGAACTCGACGTGATCGTGATCTCCTTGCCGCTCGACGAAGCCGGCATCGTGGCCCAGCCGGTCTATGACGAACCGTTCCGGGTACTTCTGCCCGCTGATCATCCCTGGACCGAGCTCGACCATATCGAGCCCGACAGCCTCGCCGACGACCACTTGTTGCTGCTTGGCGCCGGCAACTGTTTTCGCGATCAGGTGCTTGAAGTCTGCCCGCATTGCCGCAATGTGAGTGGCCTGCAGCGCACGCTCGAAGGTAGCTCGCTCGAGACCATCCGGCACATGGTCGCGACCGGTCTGGGCCTGACCGTGCTGCCCAGTTCGGCGGCGGATGAGCTGCCCGCCCAGAATGCGCTGGTCGCGGTGCGGCCATTCTCGCAGCCCGAGCCCAGGCGGCGGGTTGCGCTGGCATGGCGGGTGACCTATCCCCGCAGTGGCGCGATCGATGTGCTGCGCACCGCGATCTTGGAGAGTGCGCTGCCGGGTGTGAAGCCAGTCGGGGGAATGCCGTCGGTCGAACCTTGCGAGCATGATGACCTGCGTATATGACGTGTTTGCGAACCGGTAACTGGAATTCGCAGGTGGCGCGGCGTGGTGTCGACGCCGTAGGGTGGAATTTCGGGGCCTTGCCCCACTTGATGGAGCGCTGAAAAATGGAAATCGATATCGGTATCAACAAGAAGGATCGCAAAGAGATTGCGCAGGGGCTGTCGCACCTGCTGGCGGATACCTACACGCTGTACCTCACGACCCATAACTTCCACTGGAATGTGACCGGGCCGATGTTCAACACCCTGCACCTGATGTTCGAGCAGCAGTACAACGAGCTCGCACTGGCGGTCGATCTGATCGCCGAGCGCATTCGTGCCCTCGGTTTTCCGGCGCCGGGCACCTATACCGCGTTCGCTGAGCTCGCCAGCCTCAAGGAGCCCAAGGGTGTGCCGTCGGCGGCAGACATGATCAAGCATCTCGTGGTGGGTCAGGAAACCGTGGTCCGTACCGCGCGCAGCATTCTGCCCCTGGTGGACAAGGCGAGCGATGAGCCCACCGCCGATCTCCTGACCCAGCGCATGCAGGTGCACGAAAAGACCGCCTGGATGCTGAGAAGCCTGCTCGAATCCTGAGCGCACCGTGCGGGCGCTAAGCGGTGAAGCACACAGATCTGGTCGTTATCGGTAGCGGAATGGCGGGCTATGGCTTGCTGCGTGCAATGCGCAGGACCGGCACGACCACGCCGGTGACGATCATCACGCGGGATGATGGCGCCGCCTAC
>JAEUNS010000382.1 GCA_016790005.1 Zoogloeaceae bacterium | reverse complement strand
TAGCTGCCGCGTTCGCCGCCGATGGTAACGGCCAGCGCCGCGGTATGCATGCCTGCGTAGTCGTCGTAGCGCACCTCGGCGGCGAGTGCATCGAGCGCGCACGAGCATTTGCTCACGGTTTCATAATACTGGCCGGGATTCTCGCGCATGCATTCCTGTACGTAGAGCACCCTTTCGATGGTTGGAAAATCGTTTGCGCTGGCGATGCCGCTCGTTGCGACCAGAATCAGTGCGGCGAGGCCGGAGGCAGGGCTAAGGCGATTGGGCGTGGTCATCAGCTTTCCTTTGCAGCAAGTGAAGAGTCGAGCCTTTCGGCGCCATCCACCAGCAACTCTTCAAGAATGAGGGGGGGCGAGGCGTCGTCGCTCGCACTCATGACGGTGCGAATCGCATAGACGCCTCCGGGAACCGCGTCGGACATATAGAACTGGTAGGCCTTGTGCGCGAACTTCTCGAAGCGCGGGCGGTTGGGGTCGTCTCGATAGGGGTCGATCACGATCTCGGTTACCGTGATGTCGTTGCCGCGGTAACGTGCAACCCGCTCCTGCACCTTTGCGTCGTTGTAAACGGCCATCCGAATCCGCTTGCGAAAGTGGTTGGGCTGCCCCTGGGTGAGCCTCTGCATGTTGCGAACATCGTGCTCGAGAAAGTACAGAATCACCGGATTGCCCGTTGCACCCTCGATCTCGGGAACCACGGTGCGTCTCGCATCCGTGAGAAACTCGCCACTTCCCACGCAACAGCTACCATCTGGCTGCGGCTTCAGTTCGACGCTTACATGGTCTTCGAAGCCTTCTTCGAGCGAGCCGGATTTGCGGTAGGCGTAGTGAAGGCTCGTCGGCGGGGTGACCCCCGCAAGATGATTGCTCATGAACAGCAGGCGCTCCGCGGCGGAGTAGTCCTGCACGTCGCCGCCGGCCAATGCGCCCGCGCTGCTCAGGGTAGCGGTCAGTGCGATGGCCTTGAGACACTTGAACATGATGTGTTGGTACTGAAGCATGGTCATCTAGTCTGTCGGAGTTGCCGGGCCGGGCAGGGCTGCGCTCAAGCGCTATGACCAGGGGCCGCGGCCGGTATTCAGTTGCTGATCACTTCGAGCTTGTCGTCGATCAGGGGCACATGATAAGAGTGCAGGATCGCCTGAATCTCGTCCTTGTTTTGCTCGATCAGGGTTTCGACCTGCGATTTCCATTCGGGCTCGCCGTGACGTACGCCCATCGCGATTTCAAAGTCGAACTTGACCCCCGGTTCGGACTTCATCGGCACCACAATCAGCTCGGCTGTTTTGAGCTTGTCCGCGTAATGCGCGGCAACCGGTCCCCAAACGATCGCGACATCGACCTTGCCGTTGGCCAGTTCCTGATCGATCAGCCAGCCCGGATAGTGGTCGCGATTGACGTCGACGGTCGGGTAGGGCACACCCTGATCAACGAGTCCGTGAGCGTCGAGCCAAGCCGACGCCGGCGACTTGTCGTAGATGCCGATACGTAGGGACTTGAGCTTTGCGGGGTCGAGTTTCAGGAAGTCGTCGGCCGACTTCACCTCATCCAGCCCCTTGCCCTTGGGGAACACCATCGCATAGGTAGAGCGGTAATAAGCCTGCGTGCCGGCAACCTGGCCAAAACCCTTGGGTACGCCCAGCATGATGTCGCACGGGTAGTCCTGCCCCGGCACTTTATAGCGCAGGGTGCTGCGCACAAAGGCGAAGCGCTGCGGATAGTTGAAATACTCGACCGGCACGCCCATCGACTTGGCGAACAGGTCTGCGATACGGTTCTCGAAGCCCTCGGCCTTTTCGTTCGAGAACGGCATGTTGTTCGGATCCTGGCAAACCTTGAGTGCCTTTGGCTTTGCAGGTGCGTCCTGCGCAAGGGCGGGCGTGAATGCACCGGCCGATATTGCGACGACACTGGTCAGCATCGCAAGCCGGAAAGGCTTCGGTACTTGCCGGCCGGGGGTCGAATCGAATGAATTGCTCATGCTGCGGTCTCCTTGCACTTCACTCGATCGCGGTGACTTTGGACTGCTTGATCGCCCCATCCGAGCGGCCTTTCAGATAGGCATAGAGATGGTCGATGTTATCCATCACGCGCGGGTCTTTGCCGAAACTCTGCATCCCCTTCTCAAGGCGACCATCGCGAATCGTGACGACGAACTGTTCCTTGGTCAGCACCTTCAGACTTTCGATCAAGGAGGGGCCGACCATGCCCTCCTGATTGGGACCGTGGCAACGATCGCACGCAGCCGCACGCCAGGTTTTGAAGCCTTTGAGTGTATTGGGATCCACCTTGGTGCCGTCGACGACGGTGTAAAGTGGTTTGGAATCGGTCTCTCCCGCATGCAGCGAGGCAGCAAAACACAAGGCCAACAACACGATTGCTTGCTTGAACTTCATTTACTCTCCTCCGGGGCAAGCGAGGGTGCCATCAGGCACCCTCGCTCCCATTGAGCAGGCGGGGCTAACCCCGCCCGGGTGTTGCGGTCAGTCGGGAAGGGCGAATATGGTGAGCGATCCACCAAGCTGGGTGTATTGATTCAGCTCGCGATAGCCACCCACCGCACCCAGGCCGTCGGTGTCATTCTCGAGTCCGGCTGCCATGCCTATGCCGGCCCAGCCGCCAATGCCCGAGAACACGCCGATGTATTGCTTGCCCTTGTGCTCATACGAGAACACGTTGCCGATAATGCCGGACGGGGTCTTGAATCTGTAGAGCTCCTTGGAGATGTCCTTGGCATCGACGCACTTCAGGTAACCTTCGAGCGTGCCGTAGCAGGATATGCCGCCCGCGGTGTTGAGCACGCCACTCCAGACCGAGAATTTCTCGGGCTTGGACTGCACGATCTTGCCCTCGCCCGCATCCCAGGTGATCACGTTGCCCATGCCGCCATGGCTGTTGGGTGCCGGGAACATCGACAGGGTCGCGCCCACGAAGGGCTGACCCGCCACATACTCGACTTCGAACGGCTCGTAATCCATGCACACATGGTTGGTCGGCACGTAGAAGAGTCCGGTGTTCGGGTCGAACGAGGCCGGCTGCTGGTCCTTGGAGCCCAATGCCGCAGGGCAGATACCCTTTACGTTCACGTCCGGGCCGTGGTCCGGGTTGGTGAATTTCGAGGTTGCGAACGCGGGCACCACCGCCGGACGACCAGTTTTCATGTCGACATGGCTGGCCCAGTTCACCACCGGGTCGAACTTCTCGGCAACCAGCAGCGCGCCGTTGGTACGGTCGAGCGTGTAGCCGAAGCCGTTGCGGTCGAAGTGCACCAGTGCCTTGGTGTCCTTGCCCTTGACCTTGATGTCGGCGAGGATCATCTCGTTAACGCCGTCGAAGTCCCATTCATCATGCGGCGTCATTTGATAGACCCACTTCGCCACGCCGGTGTTCAGGTCGCGCGCGAAGATGGTCATCGACCACTTGTTGTCGCCCGGACGCTGCGAGGGGTTCCAGGTCGAGGGGTTGCCGGTGCCGTAATAAACGGTGTTCAGTGCCTTGTCGTAGCTGAACCAGCCCCAGGTCGTGCCACCGCCTGTCTTCCACTGGTCGCCTTGCCAAGTCTTCAATGACGAGTCCTTGCCGACCGGCTTCAGGGCGCCGTCGGTCCACGTCATGGTCTTCTCGGGGTCGATCAGCATTTCGGCGTCGGGGCCTACGCTGTAGCCCTTCCAAACCTGCTTGCCGGTGTTGATGTCGTAGGCGGCAAGAAAGCCGCGCACGCCCCACTCGCCACCGGAGATACCGGTAATGACCTTGTCACCGAACACGTGCGGTGCCTGGGTATTGACAGCGCCGAGTTTCGGGTCGCCATTGACGACGCTCCACAACACCTTGCCGTCCTTGGCGTCGAGCGCGAGCAGGGTGCTGTCGGCCTGCTGCAGGAAGATCTTGCCTTCGGCGTAGGCGAGGCCGCGATACACGGTGTCGCAACACATCTGGGCGATCACCGCGGGATCCTGCTTCGGTTCATAACGCCAT
>JAEUNS010000381.1 GCA_016790005.1 Zoogloeaceae bacterium | reverse complement strand
TCGAGGGGCTTGAGGACTGGCGCAACGCGCAGCAGACCCGGCATCAGCTGAGCGAGCTGCTCACTGTGGCGGTCTGCGCGGTGCTGAGCGGGGCTGACGATTTCGAGGAGGTCTCGCAGTGGGGTCGGGCCAAGCTCGACTGGCTGCGCGGCTTTCTGAAGCTCGACTACGGCGTGGCCTCGCCCGATACCTTCGAGCGGGTGTTCGCGCTGCTCGATCCGAAGCAGTTCGAACAGGCTTTTCGCACCTGGGTGGGCAGCATCATTCCGGCGCTGGCCAAGGATCAGGTGATCGCCATCGATGGGAAGGCCAGCCGACGCACCACAAGCAAGGCGGCCGCCGCGCCCCTGCATATGGTCAGCGCGTTTGCGGCCAATGTGGGCGTGGTGCTGGGCCAGACGGCGACGGCGGAAAAGTCCAACGAAATCACGGCGATCCCCGAGTTGCTCAAGGTCCTCGACATCGCGGGCTGCATCGTCACCATCGACGCGATGGGCACGCAGACCAAGATCGCGCGCACCATTTGCGAACGGGGTGCGCACTACGTGCTGTGTGTGAAAGACAACCACCGCAACCTGCACGATTCGATCATCTTCGCCAACCTCGACCCACGCGGTCCGCTGACACCGACTTCGACCCACGAGAGCATGAGCACCGGGCACGGACGAACCGAAGTGCGTCGCTGCCGGGCCTACGACGCCGTCGATCGGCTCCACAACGCCGCCGCCTGGAAGGACGTAGCCAGCTTCGCCGTGGTCGAACGCATACGGACGGTGGGCGAGCGCACCAGCACCGAGCGCGTCTGCTACATCAGCAGCCTGCCCGCCGATGCCGAGCGGATTGCACAAGCGGTCAGAAGTCACTGGGAAGTCGAGAATCGTCTGCACTGGTGTCTCGATGTTCAGTTCGGTGATGATTACGCCCGCGCACGCTCCGGCCACGTCGCCCACAACCTCGCGCTGGTCCGCCACATGGCCCTCAACCTCATCCGGCTCGATACCTCGATCAAGACCAGCATCAAGACCAAGCGACTGCTGGCCGCAACATCCGACGAGTTTCGTGCAGCGTTGCTGGGCTTCGAAGCGCCTGACGAGGATGATGATGAATGATGAGTGCGTAGCTGCGGGAGCCCTGCACCCGCACCTTTCCCTCCGTGCGCTCAAACAAATGCGCCGCGAGCGCAGCGCGGGCGCTACTCTCGCCATGGATCAGTCGTACTTCTTCCGGCAAATGTCGCATGCCGGTAATGAAGCGGGTGAGGTCGTTGCGGTCGGCATGGGCGGAATAGCCCGATACGCTGTGAATGCCTGCCCGGATGTCGATGCGCTCACCGTCGATATCGACATAGCCGCCCCGCGGGCCGTATTGCTGTATCGCCCGGCCAGGCGTTCCGGCGGCCTGGTAGCCGACGAACAGCACATCATGGCGCGGGTCGGGCAGCATCGCCTTGAGGTAGTTCAT
>JAEUNS010000379.1 GCA_016790005.1 Zoogloeaceae bacterium | reverse complement strand
CCCGAACACGTCATGCGCATGAACCTGAAGGTGCCTTTCGCCGAAAAGGACGAAGCGAAGAAGCTCGGCGCGCGCTGGGATGCGGCCCGGAAGCTCTGGTACATCGACGACAAGACCGATGTCGCGGCATTCTCCAGGTGGGCGCCGACGCCGCATGAGGTGGCGACCGGTGCAGGGCAAGTAGCGAAGCGCGGCAGCACCGCCGCACCGGCGACATCAGGGCTGGTTCAGGTTGGCAGCCGCTACATCGAGCGCCCGCGCGTGTGCGAATGCCTCCCTTGGGAAGACTGCGAAGCCTGCCGCGCGCAAGCGAACCAGGCTGCTTGAAAGGAAACACTTCCATGGAACTCGTGGCCGTCATCGACTTTGAGACCACCGGGCTGTCGCCCGCCCAGGGCGACCGAGCGACCGAGGTGGCGGCGGTGATCGTCGAAAATGGCAAGGTCGTGGACCGATATCAAAGCCTGATGAACGCGGGTGTCCGCATCCCGGCTTTCATCGAATCGCTGACCGGAATCACCAACACGATGATTCGCACCGCGCCGCCGGTTGCGGAGGTCATGCGCGAGGTTTCCGACTTTGTCGGCGACCATCCCCTGGTGGCCCACAATGCCTCGTTCGACAGCAAGTTCTGGGATGCCGAGCTCGCGCGCATTCAGCGCGTCAGAAAGCAGGACTTCGTCTGCTCCCTGCTGCTGTCGCGCCGGATCTTTCCGCAAGCACCCAGCCACAAACTCGGAGCCCTGGTCGAATATGCGCGACTACCGGTTGCCGGCCGTTACCACCGCGCGCTGGCGGATGCCGAGATGGCGGCGAGCCTGTTGTTGCGCCTGGAAGACGAACTCTGCCAACGCCACGAGGTGCGCGAAGTATCGGTTGCGCTGCTGAAACGGATACAGGGCACGCCCCGGAAGCATCTCGCAAAATGCCTCGCAAGCCACGCCGCGTGCTGACTACCAGACTCAACTGGGCGTGCCATCCTGGCGGGACGCCTCCTCGGCAGGCCGGCTCAGGTGGGGGAACACGTCGATTCGCGCCAGGGTCGGAAACAGTCTCATCCACGTAGCGGTCACCGCCAGCGTCGCGAAACCGCCAAACACCACCGCCGGCACCAGGCCGAGCAGGCGTGCAGCGACGCCCGATTCGAAATCGCCGAGCTGGTTCGATGCCCCGATGAACACCGAATTCACCGCGCTGACCCGACCACGGATCGCATCCGGCGTCTCGTGCTGCACCAGAATCTGGCGCACATACACGCTGACCATGTCGCCCGCGCCGCTCAGAGCCAGCGCAAGCATGGCCAGCGGCAGGCTCGTCGATAGGCCGAACATCACCATCGAAGCCCCGAACAGCGCCACGCCGCCGAACATCCAGCGGCCTACATGACGTTGTATCGGCCGCCACACGAGCGCCACCGCAGCGAGCGCTGCACCGACCGCAGGCGCCGCACGCAACAGACCCAGACCGGCGGCATCCACCTGCAGCACGTCGGTCGCCATCGCCGGCAGCAAGGCCACCGCACCGCCGAACAACACCGCAAACAAGTCCAGCGACACCGCCCCCAGCACCACCGGGCGCGAGAACACGAAGCGCAAACCTTCGAACACCGCCCCTGCGCCGCGTGCCGTTTCTTGCCCGTCCAGATGGCGCACACCGCTGCGCACCCGGCTCATCAACACCACTGCGCTGGCAAACAATATGGTGGACGCGATGTACACCGCATGCGGCCCACCCAGATACACCACCCCACCCAGCACCGGCCCGGCGATTACCGCCATATGAAAGGACGACGAATGCAGCGCCACCGCCTGCGCGAAACGGGGTGCCGACACCAGGTTGATCAACACCGCCTGACTCGCCGGCATCATGAACGCGCGCGCGCAGCCCAGCAGCACCAGCACCGCGTAGATCAGGCCGACTTGGCGCAGATCCGACAAGGTAATCGCCAACAGTGCCGCCGATGCCAGCCCCTGCAGCGCAAAGCAGAAGGTGATGATGCGGCTGCGCTCCTTGCGGTCGGCCACCTGCCCGGCTGGCAGGATCAGCAGCACGAAGGGCGCAAACTGCGCCAGCCCCACCAGCCCCAGCGCCAGCAGGTCACCGGTCAGCGCATACACCTGCATGCCCACCGCCACGCTCACCATCTCGGCCGCCAGCGTGACCATGATCTTGGCGATCAGGAAGAACAGAAAATTCCGCTCTCGAAGAACGTCCAACCGCTCCCGCATGCTCAATTCGCCTACCTCGCGTCTTGATTCGATTCAGTGCCAGTAGCGGCAGTGAAACCACTCATCGCCCCGGGCCAGCCTGCAACAATCCATCGAGCCGATTCGCGAACACCTGCCGGTCCGCCGCTCCGAACGCTGACGGACCACCGGTCTCCACTCCGGTGCTGCGCAGGGTATCCATGAAGTTGCGCATGTCCAGCAGGCCGCGGATGTTGTCCTTGCCATAGAGCTCGCCGCGTGGCGAAAGCGCCCGCGCATCCTTCGCCACCACCTCGGCCGCCAGCGGAATGTCTGCGGTAATCACCAGATCGCCCGCCTGCACATGGGCCACGATGTACTTGTCGGCTTCATCGAAGCCGCCCGGCACCTGAACCATGCGGATCAGCGGCGAAGCGGGTGTGCGCAACACCTGGTTCGCCACCAGCGTCAGCGGCAGTTGCCGGCGCGTCGCCGCGCGAAACAGAATCTCCTTGACCGCCGCCGGACAGGCATCGGCATCGACCCAGATGTGCATGATGAGGTCTCTTGGGGATGGATCTCGATTGTCGCCGACTTGCTCAACTGCGGTGCAAGAATGCGTTGAGTCTGAAGCAGATAGTCAACCCGGCCACGCTGGTAAGTTTTCACCCGGAAAAACCTGTCGTTGGGGGAAGGGACGTTCGTCGTTCCGATGGTAGTGCTACGGGAAGCGCCGAGCGTCCATACTGACACGTGTCGGCGTCGTTCTTTACGCGACTCCCTCTGAAAGACCTATCGAGTTCCTACCTTTGCAGACGAAAATACCGGGCAGCCCCGCTACCCTTCATCTCGAACAGCCCACTCCCGTTCAGCGCCTTCGTCAGCGTCGAATATCCCGACCCCTTCAATTGATATCCGCTGGCCTTCAATCTTTGTCCAATCGCGCCGACCGCCGCCCAACCGTTATCGCCGGTAGCTTGGGTAACGGCCTCAGTTAATTTGCTTACCGCTTTGGAGTTTGTCTTTGGTTGCGCCGACACTTGTGCTCCGGACGGGCGTTTGCTGCCGGCTGGGCGGCAATAGTGAACCTGACCATTCTTGTAGGGCCGCTGCACCACCTCAAAAGCCGTAGTTCTCTGGACCAAGTCGATGAACTTAGCGCAGCCGTAAGTGCGGGGATCGAAGTCCGGGTGGTTAGCGTGAATGTAAGAAGACATCTGGCCCAACATCGCCCAGCCCAGATCGTCCGCAACATTGGTATGGGCCCGCATCAACAGGTTGGTGGCGAGGGCAGGAGGCTTGAAGTCGATTGTTACCACCGGCGCGGGGGACTGCGCGTTCGCCAAAGGGGGTAAGCGCGCGGAGACAGGCGCCAGTTCTACGGCAACGGGTAGTTCCAAAACGGGCACCGGTGCGGATACGTGCTTTTCGGGCGTCGTTTCGGTGACTGCGATGTCGGGAGTACCAAGCAGGTTCTCGACGTAAATGTAGCGATCGCAGGCATTGACGAAAGCCTTGGGCGCCTTCTTCTCGCCGAAACCGTAAACCACCAATCCGTCTTCCCGGATTCGAGTAGCAAGGCGGGTAAAGTCGCTGTCACTGCTGACCAGGCAAAAACCCTCAAAACGGTGCGAATGCAGCAGATCCATCGCATCAATGATCAAGGCGCTGTCACTGGCGTTCTTTCCGACGCTGTTGCGGTACTGCTGAATGGGCTGGATTGCGTGTTCGGCAAGCTTGATCTTCCAGCCTGCGAGATTCGGCGTGGTGAAGTCGCCATAGATACGACGCACGGTCAGCCGAGCGTGACGGGTGATTTCCTCGAGAATTGGGGAAATGCTCTCCTGACGGACGTTGTCTGCGTCGATTAGCAGCGCAAATGACGGAAGGTCATGCTTCATAGTGAATATGGCAAAGAACTGATGAGGTGATGATATTGAAGTACCTA
>JAEUNS010000257.1 GCA_016790005.1 Zoogloeaceae bacterium | reverse complement strand
GTCGATACCTCGCAGCTGCTCGCCTTTCTGCACATCACCCAGCCCGAGGAATACGCCAAGCTGGGGATCGGCGATCACCGCGACACCCACGGCATGGCGCGGCAGAAGTTCCTTGCCCGGCTGCAAGGCGAGATCACCCGGCGCGGGGTGATCGATGTGCTGCGCAAGGGCATCAAGCATGGGCCGCTGAGTTTTGACCTGTTCTACGGCACGCCGACGGCGGCAAACGCCAAGGCGGTGGCGCGCCATGCGAGCAACCGTTTCAGCATCACCCGCCAGCTCCATTACAGCCGCGAGCAAAGCAAGCGCTCGCTGGATTTGTGCGCCTTCATCAATGGCCTGCCGGTGATTACCTTCGAGTTGAAGAACAGCCTGACCAAGCAGACGGTGGACGACGCGGTGGAGCAATACAAACGCGACCGCGATCCGCGCGAGACGCTGTTCGCCTTCGGCCGCTGCGTAGTGCATTTTGCGGTGGACGACAGCGAGGTGCGGATGTGCACGGCCCTCAAGGGCAGCAAGGGCACGGCCAAGGATTCGTGGTTTTTGCCCTTCAACCAGGGCTGGAACGATGGCGCGGGCAATCCGCCGAACCCGGACGGGCTGAAGACCGATTACCTGTGGAAGCGCATCCTCACGCCGGCACGGCTGACGGAGATTCTGGAGAACTACGCGCAGATCGTCGAGGAAGTGAACCCGAAGACGGGCCAGAAAAAGCAGGTGCAGATTTTCCCCCGCTACCATCAGCTCGACGTGGTGCGGCAAACGCTCGCCGACGTGCTCGAACACGGCGCCGGCAAGCGTTACCTGCTCCAGCATTCGGCGGGCAGCGGCAAATCGAACTCGATCGCGTGGCTGGCGCACCAGTTGATCGGCCTGGTCAAGGACGGGGCTGCGGTGTTCGATTCGGTCATCGTCATCACCGATCGGCGGATTCTCGACCAGCAGATTCGCGAGACGATCAAGGGCTTTGCCCAGGTCGGCAGCATTATCGGCGCAGTGAAGGAAGGCGGCGGCAGTTCCAAGACCGAGCAGTTGGCGAAGTTTCTCAAGGACGGCAAGAAGCTGATCATTTCCACCGTGCAGACTTTTCCTTTCGTGCTCGATCGCATCGGCGAGGCGCATCGCGGCGGGCGGTTCGCGATCATCATCGACGAGGCGCATTCCAGCCAGGGGGGTCGTGCCACGGCGGCGATGAGCATGGCGCTGGCCGAGGGCGGCGCGGAACAAGAGGACGAGACCACCGAGGACAAGATCAACCGCATCATCGAGTCGCGCAAGCTGCTGCCCAATGCCAGTTACTTTGCCTTTACGGCGACGCCCAAGAGCAAGACGCTGGAGATTTTCGGTATGCCCTACGAAGCCGGCGGCGAGGTGAAGCACCGGCCTTTCCACGGCTACACGATGAAGCAGGCGATTCAGGAGGGCTTCATCCTCGATGTGCTCAAGCACTACACGCCGGTGGCGAGCTATTACCGGCTGGCCAAGACGGTGGCCGGCGACCCCGAATACGACGTCAAGAAGGCGCGCAAGAAGCTGCGCGTTTATGTAGAAAGCCACAGCAAGGCGATTCGCGACAAGGCCGAGATCATGGTCGACCACTTTCTCGAACAGGTGATCGGCCAGCGCAAGATCGGCGGCCAGGCGCGGGCGATGGTGGTGACCGGCAGCATCCAGCGGGCGATCGAGTATTTCTTTGCCTTTCGCGATTACCTCACCGAACTCAAAAGCCCCTACCAGGCCATCGTCGCCTTTTCGGGCGAGCCGGAATACCAGGGCGAGAAAGTCAGCGAGGCCAAGCTCAATGGTTTCCCGAGCAACGACATCGCCGACCGGATTCAGGAAGACCCGTACCGCTTTCTGATCTGCGCCGACAAGTTCCAGACCGGTTACGACGAGCCGCTGTTGCACACGATGTACGTGGACAAGGCACTCTCCGGCATCAAGGCGGTGCAGACGCTCTCGCGGCTGAACCGGGCACACCCGAAAAAGAGCGACGTGTTCGTGCTCGATTTCCAGAACGATACCGAGGTCATCGAGAAGTCGTTCGCCGACTACTACCGCACCACGATCCTGAGCAGGGAGACCGACCCGGACAAGCTGCACACGCTCAAGGGCGAACTGGACCAGCATCAGGTCTATACGCCCGAGCAGATCGACGCCTTGGTGACGCTGTTTCTCGACGGCGCACCCCGGGAGAAGCTCGACCCTATCCTCGATGCCTGCGTGGCGGTCTATGTGCACGACCTCGACGAGGACCAGCAGGTGGATTTCAAGGGCAAGGCGAAGTCGTTCGCCCGCAGCTACGATTTTCTCGCGACGATCCTGCCCTATGGCGTGCAGGCGTGGGAGAAGCTGTCGATCTTTCTGAACTTCCTGATCGCCAAGCTGCCCGCGCCGAAAGAAGAGGATCTCGCGAAGGGCATTCTCGATGCGATCGACATGGACAGCTACCGCGCCGAGAAGAAGGCGATGATCGCGATCGCGCTGCCCGATGCGAATGCCGAGATCGAACCGGCGCCGACCGGTGGCGGCGGACGCAAGCCGGATCCGGAGCTGGACAAGCTGTCGAACATCGTGAAGCAGTTCAACGATCAGTTTGGCGGGTTGTTTCTGGACTCGCAGTCGGTGGAAAGGCGGATTACCGAGATCATCCCGCCCAAGGTCGCCGCCGACCCGGCGTATCAGAATGCGATGAAGAATACGCCCAGCACGGCCCGGATCGAACACGACAAGGCGCTCAAACGCGTGATCACGGCGATGTTCAAGGATGACGCGCAGCTGTTCAAGCAGTTTCAGGACAACGACTCGTTCAGGGGCTGGCTGACGGCGACGGTCTATGAGCTGACCTCGGGGGAGATCCGAGCCGCTTGATCGGATTCAAGACGCCACGGTGATTGCGCGCATTTCCAGGTATCCAGGCGCCGGCGGCACTTGACTAAGGGGTCGAGCTGCGTGGAACATCAGACTCACCATGCCCCATTCGTCAAAGCAGCCCGCCCCCTCGTTTCTGACCCGCGTTCGCGAAAGCGTTCCCAAGCTGCATCCGACCGAGAAGCGCCTGGCCGAGTTTGTGCTGGACTTTCCCGGTGAGCTGGCCAGTTACGCCGCCTCGGAGCTCGCGCAGCTGGCGGGGGTGTCGAATGCAACCGTCACCCGCTTCATCCGCCGCCTGGGCTATTCCAGCTTCGAGGCTGCGCGTCGCCATGTGCGCGAGGACAAGGAAACCGGCTCACCGCTTTTTCTCGCCGACCGCAGCGTCGAGGGCGGGCGCAGCCGCTACGAAGACAACGTCGAGCAGGGGCAGGAAAACCTGCGCCGCACCTTTGCACGTCTGAGCGAGCGGACGATGGACGAGATCGTCACTACGCTGCTCGACGCACGCAAGGTCTGGGTGACCGGCTTCAGGTCGAGCCAGTCGCTGGCGACTTATCTGCAATGGCAGATTTTTCAGGTCAAGGAAGACATCCAGGTGATTCCCGCCCCGGGCGGCACCTTCGGTGAGTACATCGGCAGCATGTCGGAGAAAGACCTGGTGATCGTGTTCGGGCTCAGGCGCCGCCCCACCCGGCTGAGAAATATTCTGACCCGTATCACCGCATCAGGCGCGCGGGTGCTTTACATCACCGATGACCAACTCGCTCGCAACTCCAACGTCACCTGGCATGTGCAGTGCGCCTGCGCCGGCCCGGGGCCGCTTGACAACCATGTTGCAGTGATCGCGCTGTGCCACCTGCTGGCCAACAACGCCATCGAGCGCTCGGGGCCGGCAGGCCGTGAGCGCCTCGCGGCGATCGAGGCAGAGCACGGCGAACTCGGCGAATTTTGAAGATCCCGGCGTGAGCTTGATCCTGCTGTCGCGAAAAACTGCCGGCCCGCTGGGGCATTAGTCGGTGTGCGCCTCCCGCACCTGAACGCAGCGCGCCACCACGGCGTTCCGTATCCGTGCGACTCACCAGCCTTGTGCACGCACCGCACCATCGATGTGCTGAACTCCGGTACAAGGCGGCATCTTGCACTTCACCTGATGCATCTCATTCCGCAATCCGTGTGCTGTATCGCACTGTTTTTATTAATCTTTAGTCTATTCGCAAAGAAAATACTTTTTCTTATAAATACTGGCAAGAAAACTGCTTATCTCTCTTCATCGGGCAGCCAGCCCGCCAACCCGTCGAGAGGAAAGCCCCATGAACAAGGTCGCAAGCCTTCATGCCAACCCGCTGAATCAACCGCGCCTGGCCAAGTCCGGCCCCGGCCGCAGCTTTCGCCCACTGCGCACCGCCGTCGCGATGCTGCTGCTGGGCAGCTGTCTGGGCGGCACAGTCATTGACGCCCACGCCGCAGGCACGCTGCGGGTGGCGATGCAGGCATCCGACATCCCGCTGCCCAACGGTCAAACCGACCAGGGTGCCGAAGGCATGCGCTTCATGGGCTATACGGTGTTCGAAGCGCTGATCAGCTATGACCTGTCTTCGGCCGACAAGCCGGTTACGCTGATACCCGGCCTCGCCAGCGAATGGCAGGTCGACCCCGCCGACAAGACCCGCTGGACCTTCAAGCTGCGCCCGGGGGTGAAGTTTCATGACGGCTCCGGGTTCGACGCCCAGGCGGTGGTGTGGAATCTCGACAAGATCCTCAAGCAGGACGCCGAACAGTACGATGCCCGCCAGGCCGCACAGGGGCGCGGACGCATTCCCAGCGTAAAGAGTTACCGGGCGATCGACGAGCTGACCGTCGAGATCGTGACCGCCGAGCCGGACGCGCTGCTGCTCAACCAACTCGCCTGGATCGTGATGTCCAGCCCCGCGCAATGGAATGCAGTGGGCAAGAGCTGGGACGCCTTCCTGCAAAAGCCCTCGGGCACCGGCCCGTGGCGGATCCAGACCTACACCCCGCGCGAACGCGCGGTGCTGGTGCGCAATGATGGCTACTGGGATGCCGAGCGGGTGCCGAAGCTCGACTCGCTGGTGCTGCTGCCGGTGCCGGACGCCTCTGCCCGCGTCGCCGCGCTGCGCTCGGGCCAGGTCGACTGGATCGAGGCGCCGCCGCCCGACGCGATCGACAGCCTCAAGGGTGCGGGCTTCAGCATCGTCAGCAACGTCTATCCGCATGTGTGGCCGTGGCATTTCTCGCGGGTCGAGGGCTCGCCGTGGAACGACATCCGGGTGCGCAAGGCGGCCAACCTGGCGATCGACCGCGAGGGCATGAAGTCGCTGCTGGGCGGCATGATGGTGCCGGCCAAAGGCATGGTGCCGCCGAACAGCCCGTGGTTCGGCACGCCTTCATTCGAGGTCAAGTACGACCCTGCCGCCGCCCAGGCGCTGATGGCCGAGGCCGGTTACTCGAAAAGCAAGCCGCTCAAG
>JAEUNS010000248.1 GCA_016790005.1 Zoogloeaceae bacterium | reverse complement strand
TCGGCGCCCTTGAACTGCAGTTGCGCGATGGCGTCGAAGGCGACGATGTCCGGCGCGTAGTGGGCGAAGATGCGGTCGATGTCCTTGGCGCGAACCGCGCGCGCCCAATCTTCCAGTTGCGTGCGCAACTCGGCTTCAGTGTGTTCGAGGGTGGATGGGGTGGCCATGTTGATAGCTGCCGAGGTAATTGATGTATCAAGTGTCGTGTCAGAGTTCGGGAGTGTCCTTAACGATGACCACATGCAGGTGGGCCGGACCGTGCGCACCGAGAACGAGGCTGCCCTCGATATCAGTAGTGCCGCTGGCGCCGGTGATGAGGTTGACGTTGCGCGGTGGTCGCTGCCCGACAACAACCGCTGCATAATCGTCGAGAAACGCGACGATGGCGCTCTCATGCACCATGACGATGTGATACAGCGGGAGGAAGTTCGCCAGAATCGGCGTTTCGGGATTGGAGTGGAAGACGAGTGATCCCGTTTCCGCTATGCCCCAGCGCGCGATGCCGACGCCGACGATGTCGTCTGCCGCCACCTCGCCGCGAGTCTCCAGGCCGTGCCAGCTCAAGTTTTTCAGCACTGCGGCCGGCTGCAAGGCCACGCTCGGCGGCAGCTTGTGCAAATCCAGATAGCGTCGCACCGCAGCGGGGAGTTCGTTGACGTCCTTGATGCGTTCGGCAGTGGCGGCAACCTTGGGGCTGGTGACGCGAGCGATGAATGCGTCCACGAGCGCGCCTGCGGGCAACTCGGGCCGGACCGCGTCCAGATCCTGCAGCAGGGCGTCTGCCTCGCGTCGCACGGCTTCGGCATCGACCTTACGGTTATCGAGCCCAGCCCGCACCGCGTTGAGGATTGTTTCGCGTGCGCTCATCGTTTGTTCTCCGAGTTCTTGTACATCGCCATGAAGCTGCGCCGTGCCGGGGCGGGAAAATCGCGATGCTTGGTCCAGGCGCCCAGGCCGGGCATGCCACGTACAAGGCCGCCGCGACTGAACAGGCGCATCACCTTGATCGCAATTGCCGTACCCAGCCGGTACAGGCGGGGGTGTGATGCGACGAAGGTGTGAATGCTCAGGCCGAACCGGGCAGCGGTCGGCTCCAGGCCTTCACGCCAGGATCTGTCGCGCCAGCCACGCAGCAGGGTGGGCAGCGGGATGGCCACCGGACAGACTTCCTGGCACTTGCCGTTCATCGTGCAGGCATGTGGGAGGTCGCGTGAAGACTCGAGGCCATCGAAAACAGGCGTCAGCACCGCGCCCATCGGTCCGGGATAAGTACCGCCGTAGACGTGGCCGCCCAGCTGGCGGAATACGACGCAGTGGTTCATGCAGGCACCGCAGCGAATGCAGCGCAGCATTTCCTTGAGCGCCGCGTCGCGCAGCATGCGGGTGCGGCCGTTGTCGACCAGCACGATATGGAACTCCTCCGGGCCGTCCCGGTCACCCGGCTGCTTCGGTCCGCAGTGAAACGTGGTGTATTGGGTGACATCCGCGCCGGTTGCCGATCGCACCAGAAGGCGCAGCATCAGGAAGGCGTGCTCGATGCTGGGCACCAGCTTCTCGATGCCGGCGGTGACGATGTGAACCCGCGGCGGCGTGGTAGTCAGTTCGGCGTTACCTTCGTTGGTGACCGTGCACGTGGCGCCGGTGTTCGCGATGAGAAAGTTCGCCCCCGAGATGGAGACGTCCGCGGACAGGAACTTGTCCCTGAGCTCGCGCCGTGCGCTCGCGACCATCGCCTCGATGGTTTCTTCCTGGTGCGGTACGCGGTGCGCGCGCTTGAACATGTCGGAGACCTGTTCGCGCGTGCGGTGCATCGACGGCCAGACGATGTGCGAGGGCCGGTCGCCGCCCAGCTGCACGATGTGCTCGGCTAGGTCGGTCTCGACGCGCTCGATCCCGGCCTCGTCCAACGCATGGGGAAGGCCGATCTCTTCGCCGAGCATCGACTTCACACGTGTCACCCGCTTTGCATTTGCCTGCTTGCACAGCGAGACGACGATCTGCGAGGCTTCCTCGGCGGTGCTCGCCCAGTGCACCTTTGCGCCGGATTCGATCGCGTTGCGCTCGAACTCGAGCAGATAGTGGTCGAGGTTGGCGATCACGTGATCCTTGATCCGCTTGCCACGTTCGCGCGCTGCTTCGAACTGCGGAAACTGGGTCATCGCCACGGCGCGCTTGCGCTCGGCGGTGCCAGTGGTACGGTCGATCGCGAGCTTGAGCGTTGGATCGGCGAGCGCGCGTTCGGCACGCGCCTTGAAAGATACGGTGGCTTCCTGCATGGCTCAATCCTCCTCGCCGATGGCGGGGCCGTTGCCCATGCCGGCCAGCACCTCGGCGGCATGGAGGCTGCGCACCTTCGAGCCTTGGCGCTTGAGCTTGCCGGACATGTTCATCAGGCAACCGAGATCGCCACCGAGCAGCAATTGCGCACCGCTGCGCTCGATGGCCTCCGCCTTCTCGGTCACGACAGCGTTCGAGATGGACGGATATTTGACGCAGAAGGTGCCGCCAAAGCCGCAGCACACATCATTGCCTTCGAGCGGCTTGAGCGTGAGCCCGGTGACCTTGTCCAGCAGTGCCCGCGGCTGGTCATGGACACCGAGCTCGCGCAGGCCCGAGCAGCTGTCGTGGTAGGTGAAGCTGCTGTCGAGCTTCACGTCGGTGGGTGTGTAGTGCATCACGTCGACCAGAAAGCTCATCAGCTCGTAGGTGCGCTCGCCGAGCCTGCGCGCACGCTCGGACCAGGCGGGATCGTTGGAGAGGACCTCTTCGTAATGCGCGCGCGTCATACCCACGCAGGATCCGGAAGGGCCGACGACGTAGTCGTAGGGCTCGAAGCTCTCGATGAAGCGACGTGCCAGCACCGCGGCGTCGGCGGTGTCGCCGCTGTTGAACGCAGGCTGGCCGCAACAGGTCTGGGCGTCGGGCACCTCGACACGGCAGCCGGCGTCACGCAACAGCTTCAGTGCGGCAAAGCCGACGCTTGGGCGCATCGCATCGACGAGACAGGTGACGAACAGCCCGACGCGCGGCGGCGACGCGGGGCGTGAAGCGCTTTGAGGCGTGGTCATGGGAGTCGATCCTTTATGGTTGTTTGTTCGAGCGTCGACGGGCGATCCGCTTCAGACGTTCAGTGCGCCCAGCACCTCGTCGAGCATCTTTCTGGCATCGCCGAACAACATGCGGTTGTTTTCCTTGTAGAAGAGCGGGTTGTCGACCCCCGCGTAGCCAGAGGCCATGCTTCGCTTCATCACGATCGAGGTTCTTGCCTTCCAGACTTCCATGACCGGCATGCCCGCAATAGGGCTACCCGGGTCCTCCTGTGCAGCAGGGTTCACGATGTCGTTGGCGCCGATGACCATCACGACATCGGTGTTAGGAAAGTCGCCGTTGATTTCGTCCAACTCGAGCACGATGTCGTAAGGCACCTTCGCCTCGGCCAATAATACGTTCATGTGGCCAGGCATGCGGCCTGCCACAGGATGGATGCCAAAGCGCACTTTGACACCTTTATCCAGC
>JAEUNS010000246.1 GCA_016790005.1 Zoogloeaceae bacterium | reverse complement strand
TGCTTCTGGATGCGATCGTCGCCAATGGCCGAAGCCGCCCCGAGTGCCTCCTCGACATCGCCCTCATCAAGGAGCTGCCTCGTCCGGTCGGCATGATGCGCCCAGACCCCGGCAAAGCAATCGGCCTGAAGCTCGAGCCGCACCGACAGTTGGTTGGCCTCGCGCTCGGACGAGCGCTGGCGCGCCTGCTGAACCTTGCCCGAGATACCCAAAAGGTTTTGCACATGGTGGCCAACCTCGTGCGCCACCACATAGGCCTGGGCAAAATCGCCCGGCGCGCCGAAGCGCTGGTGGAGCTCTTCGAAAAACACCAGATCGAGATAAACCTTGCCATCGGCCGGGCAATAGAACGGCCCGGTTTCCGAGCGCCCTACGCCGCACGCAGACTGGGTGGCCCCGGTAAACAGCACCAGCTTGGGCTCCTGGTAACGACTGCCTGCATTGGCGAAGATCGGCCCCCAGGTGTCCTCGGTGTCGGCAAGCACCTTCGACACGAAGCGCGCCACCTCGTCTTCGGCCGGTGATCGCCCGCCCGCGCTCATCGGCACGGGGGCGGGTTCCGCCAAGCCGGCCGTGTCGAGCACCACGCGCGGATCTACGCCGAAATACATTGCCACCAGGGCGAGCACGATCGTGCCGATCCCGATCTTGCCCCGACCCACCCTGCCAACCGGCCTACCTCGCCGATCTTCCACATTCTCGCTCTCGCGGCGACCACCCAGACGCATGACATCCTCCAGCCTTTCTTAGCAGCCAGCGGATGTTATCAGGCTATCCATGCTTCAGTGTGGTTCGCCCCGCATACTCATCGAGACACCATCAAATGTAACCGACCACGAATCGGCTTCGTCAGTCGAACACCCGCGCCAGCTTCTCGTCGCGCAGGGCAAGGTATTCGTCCTCCCAGAACCAGGCCTTTTCGCCAAAAGCCGGCTCAAGGTGATTGAGCCAGGTTGCGTTCGGATCGTAACGGGCGAAGAACGGCCGCTGCACCCAGTCAGGCTTGCGCGCCTGGATGAAGCGCAGCACGAACACCTTTTCGCCATTGATCTCGCTCACCCCCTGGATCTCGACCTTACCAGGGCTCGCGCTCATGCTGGGGCCACGAGCCGTGCGTGCCAGCCCCGACACCTGCTGCATCGCCTCGCGATAGATGGCCCACGCGCGCGCCAGCGGCACTTCGAAGTAAGCACGCGCGCCGGTGTCGCGCTCGGCGAACATGTAATAGGGCACGATGCCAAGCCGCACCTGGTCCCGCCACAGGCGCGCCCAGACTGCCGGATCATCGTTGATGTGCGCCAGCAGCGGCCCTTGCGCCCGAATCAGCGCACCGGTCGAACGAATCCGCCGGATCGCCGCGCGTGCGGCATCGGTATCGAGTTCCTTCCAGTGGTTGTAGTGCGCCATGATCGCCACATGCTTGCCCGCCTCGACCAGACGCTCCAGCAGGCGGATGAGCTCGTCGGCGTCGTCCGCCCCCAGAAAGCGATGGGGCCAGAAGCTCAGCGCCTTGGTGCCGATTCGCAGGGTCTGAATGTGGTCGAACTCAGGTTTGAGCATCGGCTCTAGATAGGCTGCGAGGTGGCGGGTCTTCATCACCATCGGATCGCCACCGGTAATCAGCAGGTCGCTGACTTCGCCGTGGCTCGCCAGATAGGCATGCAGGGTATCGGCCTCGGAACTCGCGATACGCAAGTCCTTGTCACCGACGAACTGCGCCCAGCGAAAGCAGAAGCTGCAATAGCTGTGGCAGGTCTGCCCCTGGCTGGGAAAAAACAGCACGGTTTCGCGATACTTGTGCTGAATGCCGTCGATGCGATCGCCCTCGGCGTCGCGCGGCATGTTCATCTCCATCTGATCGGCCGGATGGGGGTTCAACTCACTGCGCACCGCGTCGATTGCGCCATCGAGCACGCTCTTGTCCACCTTGCGTCTGACGAGCTCGGCAATCCGCTCGAAATGATTCGGCACGAGCATCCCGCGCTGCGGAAAGCTCAACTGAAAGATCGGATCGTCGGGCACATTGTCCCAGTCGATCAACTCGTCAATCACATATTGGTTTACCCGAAACGGCAGCACCGAGGCCACCACCTTCATGTCGAAGCGCTGCGCCGGACTCAAGCGGCTGAGTGCCGATATCTGATCGATGTCGCGTGCGGTGTAGACCCTGAAGGGTCGCCGTTCGAGATGTTGGGTAAAGCTGTGGGCGGGCTGACGCGCCAGATTATGGACATTGGCTTGCATGTTCTCCTCCTCGATCGCTGCGCCACGGTCGGCCGAATGCCGGGCATAAGCGGGCCCGGCTGGCCGAATGAGGGTGACGAAACGCTTGTGCTGGCGATACCCCGAACCCGATCTGGACGGCGGGGCAAAGCAGGGTTGCTTGATGACAGAGCGAGCTGCCGAAGAATGAAACTGGGGGGCATGATAGAACCCCAATTGCTTTTGTGCAAATGTGACTACCCGCGAGGGCTTTGGTTCAATCCGGGGAAGAGACCTGTTCACGCCCACCATGAAACGGCTTCGCTTGGCGGCAGCAAGCCACATGCCTATGATGAGGACACGCTTACAACAACAGCCGGAGGCATCGCATGACCCAATCAACTGGCAAGCGTCCGCGGGTGGGACTCTTCGCAACCTGCCTGATGAACATGTTTCGTCCGAACGTGGGTTTTGCCGCCGCAAAGCTGCTCGAGGACGCCGGGTGTATCGTTGAAGTACCGGACACCCAGACCTGCTGCGGCCAGCCCGGATACAACAGCGGTGACTTCGACTCTGCCCGCGCATTGGCCCGTCAGGTGATCGCTGCGTTCGAACAATACGATTACGTGGTCGGCCCTTCCGGCTCGTGCATGGCAACGATCCGGCACGACTACCCGGTCATGTTCGAGGACGACCCCGACTGGCTGCCACGCGCCAAGGCGCTAGCCGCCAAGAGCTTCGAGTTGCTGTCCTTTCTACATGACGAACTCGGCGCCACGCCGGCCGGCACCCGCCATCTCGCCACCGCCACCTATCACGACTCCTGTTCGGGCCTGCGTGGTCTGGGCATCAAGGGACAGCCGCGCGAGTTACTCGCCGGAGTCGCGGGTCTCAAGCTGAAGGAGATGCAGGATGCCGAAGTCTGTTGTGGTTTCGGCGGCACCTTCTGCGTGAAATACCCGGAGATCTCCGAAAAGATGGTCGAGGACAAGATCCACAACATCATCGAGAGTGGCGCCGACACTGTGCTGGGGGGCGACCTCGGCTGCCTGATGAACATCGCCGGGCGGCTGCGCCGCATCCAGTCGCCGGTGCGGGTATTCCATACCGCCGAAGTGCTGGCCGGCATGGCCAACGGCCCCGGCATCGGCGGCCATTCACAGGAGTCACGCTGATGGAAATCCGCTCGAAGGAATTCAAGAGCCGCGCCGTATTCGCGATTCACGATGCCAGCCTGCAGCAGGCCATGGGCAAGGCGCGCGACGGCTTCGTCGGCAAGCGCGCCCAACAGGCCGCCGAATTGCCGGAGTTCGAAGCGCTGCGCGAAGAAGCCAAGAACCTCAAGAACCACATCCTCGAGAACCTCGACCATTACCTCGAGCGCTATGAGGATGCGGTCAAACGAGCTGGCGGCCATGTGCACTGGGCGCGCGACGCCCAAGAGGCACGCGCGATTATTCTCGACATCTGCAAGCGGGTGAACGCCAAGACCATCACCAAGGGCAAGTCGATGGTGTCGGAAGAGATCGACCTCAACGAGGCGCTGATCGAACACGGCATGGAGGTCGTCGAGACCGATCTGGGCGAATACATCATCCAGCTCGCGAACGAACCGCCCTCGCACATCATCGCGCCGGCGGTGCATAAGACCAAGAATCAGGTATCCGACCTGTTCGAGGCCGCCCATGGCGGGCCGCGCAAGACCGAAGTCGCCGACCTGGTCAACGAGGCACGCCAGGTGCTGCGCGAGAAGTACTTCCGGGCCGACGTCGGCATCACCGGTGGCAACTTCCTGATCGCCGAGACCGGCTCTTCGATGATCGTCACCAACGAGGGCAACGGCGACCTGACCCAGACCTTGGCCAAGGTCCATATCGTAACGTCCGGTATCGAGCGGGTGGTGCCCACGCTCGATGACGCGACCCTGTTCCTGCGCCTGCTGGCACGCAGCGCGACCGGCCAGGAGACCGAAACCTACACCACCATTTCGACCGGCCCGCGTCGCGCCACCGACCTCGATGGCCCGGAGGAATACCATGTCGTGCTGGTCGACAATGGGCGCTCCAAGATGCTGGCCGGACACTTTCGCGACATGCTGCGCTGTATTCGCTGCGGCGCCTGCATGAACCACTGTCCGGTGTATGGCTCGGTCGGTGGCCACGCCTACGGCTGGGTCTATCCCGGGCCAATGGGCTCGGTGCTTACGCCGCTGATCAAGGGGCTCGACAACGCCTACGACCTGCCCAACGCATGCACGCTGAACGGCCGCTGTGCGTCGGTGTGCCCGGTCAAGATTCCGCTGCCCGACCTGTTGCGCGAGCTGCGCCACCTGCAGCACCAGCAGGAACTCTCGCCGGTCATGCAGCGGCGCGCGCTCAAGGCCTGGCGCTTTGTCGCGACCCGCCCGAAGCTCTACCACGCAGGCGAGTGGATCGCGGTGCGGGTGCTGAAGCTGCTCGGTCGCAAGGGCAGCATCCGGCGTCTGCCGTTCGCACAGGCCTGGACCGATGTACGCGACCTTCCCACCCCGGAAGGGCAGACCTTCCTGCAACGCTGGCAAGCACAGAGGGGCAAATGATGCAGACCACCCAGAATTCACGCGACGCCATCTTCGGCGCCATCCGCAGCGCGCTCAAGCGCAGCGGCCCGCTGCCCGACGCCCGGCGCGCCGAGCTCGATGCAAACGTGCCGCAACACACCCGTCCGGCTCAGGACGAAAACCTGCTCGAACGCTTCATCCGCACGTTCGAGAGCCGCGCCGGCACCGTTCAGCACATCGCCAGCCGGGCAGAAATCCCGGCTGCGGTCGAAGCCTACCGGGCAAACATGAACCTGCCGCACCGTGCTGCAGTGGGTGCGGCACTCAAGGATCTGATCTGGCCGGCCGACTGGCAGGTACACCACAACCGGGCCGGCACCGAGGAGTTGCTGTCGGTCAGCCTCTGCATCGCCGCGATCGCCGAGACCGGTAGCCTGATGCTTGGCGCCAGCGCCGACAGCCCGACCACCCACAACTTCGTACCGGACGACCATGTGGTGGTGCTTGAAGCAGCCAGCATCGTCGGCTACTTCGAAGAGGCATGGGCCATTCTGCGCCAGCGCAGCGAGGGCATGCCGCGTGCGACCAACATCATCTCGGGCCCATCGCGTACCGCAGATGTCGAACAGACCATCCAGCTCGGTGCGCACGGGCCACGCCGTGTGCACGTGCTGATCGTGGCTGCCTGAGCCCGCACCAAGGCAGCATCCGCTTACAACTCCGGGACAACGTCCAGCCCTTATTCGACGTTAAATGCAGTATCGAGACAGGTCGGACACGCTGCCCACCCAGGCAGCGACGTCCGGCCCTCGCAACCTGTGCCCGGAGGCCCAACATGAACAAGATTGCCCGAAACTTCGCGCTGGCACTGGCCGGTGCCATCACCCTGTTTGCCACCCTGCCCGCATTTGCCGACGATGACCGCCACCGTCGCCATGACCGGGGGTGGGACTCCCGGAACTGGGACAAGAAGCACTGGGACAAACGCGGCCATGCCAAGGGGCACCGCAACAAGGACTCGCGCGTGGTTGTAAACAACTATTACGGCTACGGTCCGGTCGTGCGCGAATATCGCTACTACGAGCCGCGCCCCGTCTACCGCGAACCAGTTCGTTCTTACTACTCTTACGATCCCTCGGTCGTGATCAACTTGCCGCCGGTGGTCATTCCGCTGCGTTGAAGC
>JAEUNS010000233.1 GCA_016790005.1 Zoogloeaceae bacterium | reverse complement strand
AGGCGCAGGCGCCCGCGTTTGAGGCCTTGGCGCTCGGCTACGGTCATCTCGAAGCGCTCGAGGATGTCGAAGGTTTCGCGCGCCGCGCGGGCGAGATCCTGCCCGGCTTCGGTGAGCACGATCTTCTTGCCGAACTGCTCGAACAGGGGCACGCCGATGGCCTCGCCGAGTTTGCGGATCTGCATCGACACCGTGGGCTGGGTGAGGTGTAGCACCTCGGCCGCGCGGGTGAAGCTGCCGTGGCGGGCGATGGCTTCGAAGATCTCGAGCTGACGAAAGGTGGCGTGACGCATTCGCGGTGTTCCAGGATAGATTATTGTCTATATGTTGTATAGAAAATCGTGACTGTTATTTATGGTAGATCTTGTTCACCATGCACTCAACCCGTCGGCGAGTACTGACGGCAAATAAAACAGACACAGCGTTGGAGGAGCAAAATGGCTGCCAAGACATGGAATGCGGGGGTGAAGGAATACCGCAACACCTACTGGGAACCCGAATACAAGATCAAGGATACCGATCTGCTCGCCTGCTTCAAGATCACCCCACAGCCGGGTGTCGATCGTGAAGAGGCTGCGGCGGCGGTGGCGGCCGAGTCTTCCACTGGCACCTGGACCACGGTGTGGACCGACCTCCTGACCGATCTCGACCACTACAAGGGCCGGGCCTATGCGATCGAGGATGTGCCGGGCGACGACACCTGCTTCTACGCCTTCATCGCCTACCCGATCGATCTGTTCGAGGAGGGTTCGGTGGTGAACGTGTTCACCTCGCTGGTCGGCAATGTGTTTGGCTTCAAGGCGGTGCGGGCCTTGCGGCTCGAGGATGTGCGCTTTCCGATCGCCTATGTGATGACCTGCGGCGGGCCGCCGCACGGCATTCAGGTCGAGCGCGACATCATGAACAAGTATGGGCGGCCGCTCTTGGGCTGCACCATCAAGCCCAAGCTTGGCTTGTCGGCCAAGAACTACGGTCGGGCGGTTTACGAGTGCTTGCGCGGCGGGCTCGACTTCACCAAGGACGACGAGAACGTCAACTCGCAGCCGTTCATGCGCTGGCGTCAGCGCTTCGATTTCGTGCAGGAGGCGATCGACAAGGCCGAACGCGAAACCGGCGAGCGCAAGGGCCATTACCTGAACGTGACTGCGCCGACGCCCGAAGAGATGTACAAGCGCGCCGAACATGCCAAGGCGATCGGCAGTCGGATCATCATGCACGATTACATCACCGGCGGTTTCTGCGCCAACACCGGGCTGGCGAACTGGTGCCGCGACAACGGCATGTTGTTGCACATTCACCGTGCCATGCATGCGGTGCTCGACCGCAACCCGCACCATGGTATTCATTTCAGGGTGCTGACCAAGATCCTGCGCCTGTCGGGTGGCGATCATCTGCACTCCGGCACGGTGGTCGGCAAGCTCGAGGGCGACCGCGAGGCCACGCTGGGCTGGATCGACATCATGCGCGAGCGCTCGATCAAGGAGGATCGCAGCCGGGGCATCTTCTTCGATCAGGAGTGGGGTTCGATGCCGGGTGTGATGCCGGTGGCCTCGGGGGGGATTCATGTGTGGCACATGCCAGCTCTGGTGAGCATCTTTGGTGACGACTCGGTGCTGCAGTTCGGCGGCGGCACGCTGGGACACCCGTGGGGCAACGCGTCGGGGGCGGCCGCCAACCGGGTGGCGCTCGAAGCCTGCGTGAAGGCGCGCAACGAAGGCGTCGCGATCGAGAAGGAAAGTAAGGCGGTACTCTCTGATGCCGCCAAGGCGAGCCCCGAATTGCGGGTGGCGATGGAAACCTGGAAAGAGATCAAGTTCGAGTTCGACACGGTCGACAAGCTCGACGTGGCGCATCGCTGATCTGAGAACACGAAGGAGACGCATCATGAGTGAAATGCAGGACTACAACAGCCGCCTGTCCGACCCGGCCAGCCGCAAGTTCGAAACCTTTTCGTATCTGCCGTCGATGAGTCCGGGAGACATCCGCAAGCAGGTTGCCTACATCGTGTCACGCGGCTGGAACCCGGCCATCGAGCATATCGAGCCGCAGTACCTGATGGATTCCTACTGGTATATGTGGAAGCTGCCGATGTTTGGCGAAACCGATGTCGACGCAATCCTGGGCGAGGCTGAGGCCTGCCATTCGGCGAACCCCGACAACCATGTGCGCCTGGTCGGCTACGACAACTTCAAGCAGTCGCAGGGCGCGGCGATGGTGATCTTTCGCGGCAAGACCGTTTGAGTCGCAGCAGCGACTTTGTGTGTGAGCGCGCGTGCATGCCCGGCAGCGCGACCGCCGGGTTGCGCGACGAGGAGAGCCCGATGAACATCAATATCGACCAGTATCAGGTCAGGC
>JAEUNS010000199.1 GCA_016790005.1 Zoogloeaceae bacterium | reverse complement strand
GCTTGCGGTACGTCGGGGCCAATGTCGAACATGAATTCGAGGTTCTTCTGATGTGCCTTGAGCGCGATCACCGCGCTCAGGTCCCTGAGTACCCTCAGCAGTCGGAACTCGGTTTCATTCAGATCGAGCTTGCCCGCCTCGATCTTCGAAAAATCGAGAATGTCGTTGATGATTCCGAGTAGCGAGTCGGCAGCACCCTTCACCTTACCGAGATAGTCGGCCTGCCTGGGGTTCAGGTCGGTGCGCAATGCAAGCTCGGTCATGCCGATGACAGCATTCATCGGGGTGCGGATCTCATGGCTCATGTTGGCCAGGAACTCGCTCTTGGCCCGGTTTGCGGTCTCCGCGGCTTCGAGTGCCAGGCCGAGCTCGCTGGTGCGTTGCCGTACCCTAAGTTCCAGCGTTTCGTTGAGTTCGCGCAGGGCGGTCTCGGCCTGCTTGCGACGACGGTTCTGCACCAGTAGCCCGACTACCAGCGAGATCAGTAGAAGCAAGGCCACGAGCAGGCCCAGCATGGGATTGCGGCCGTTCGGCTCGATCCCGGCCGCCGACGCCGGAAGACACAACCCGACAGCCGAGACGAATGCCAAACCTAATGTTCGTGACAGGATCGGGCGCATCGTCAAATCGTGGCAGTGGAGGAGTCGAGCCACATTCTAGCAGTCGCTGCAGGCCGCGCTTCGAGAGCGATTGCACACGGGCGCCATCCTGAGCAGGGCGGATGCGCCAAGTCATCCGGCTACGGCCGGTGAATCATTTTGCGGGATCGCGCGTTCCCAAAGAACGTGTGTATTCCAGGAACGAGCAATTGGCATCGGAGCGCCCATTCCTGTCGACAGTAATTCGCTGATATCGCGTATGCCGTTTGCTATATGTCTTTGCCGGTACCGGCGACTGCATGGAAGCCGGGCCGTGAATTCTTGTCGAAGATGACGAAGCGGTAGCGCCGAGCCAGTCTCACGCCTCGTGATCGGGGCCTGTGCAAATGCTTTGGCAGGCCGCATCGATCAGACGGCGCGAGATGCTGATCGGGTCGGGCAGCAGCGGCAGGGCGTCGACCGCAAACCATTCTGCGGCCTCGATCTCGGTCTGGTCAGGTGTCAGCGTTCCGCCGGCATGGTCGGCAAAGAAGGCCACCATCAGCGAGTTGGGAAATGGCCAGGGCTGGCTCTGGAAATAACGCAGATTGGTGATTTCGATGCCAACCTCTTCGCGCACTTCGCGGGCGGCGCATTCCTCGAGGGTTTCGCCCGGTTCGACGAAGCCCGCAAGCGCACTGAATACCCCCGGCTTGAAGTGCGGGCTCCGGGCCAGCAGCAGGCGCTCGCCAGCGCGCACCAGTACCATCACTGCGGGCGAAATGCGTGGATAGGCGACCAGTCCGCAGCCGGCGCATTGCATCGCCAGCTCGCCGGATCTCATCACGGTCGGCGTGCCGCAGCGCCCGCAGTAGCGGTGATGCAATTGCCAGTCGAGCAACTGGGTCGCACGGCCTGCCAGGGCAAAAACGGTGTCACCGGCGAGTTGGAAGATGGCGCGCAGGGGCGTGAGTTCAATGGACGGCAGATCGGGCAGGCGGTCGAGATCGGCGGTCAGGCAGGGTCGGCCAAAGAGCTCGCCGACCGCAAGCGTACCAACGTCGGTCACGCCGAAGTCCGACGCCACGCCGATCGGGAAGATCGATCCCGCCCGATCGGTGCTGATTGTCAGTAGCCGGTTCTCGAATCTCAGAATCCAGTAGGCCGGCTCGTTCATCACGTCGTCCAGGTCTGAAGGTGCATGCGCCCGTTCAGGCGTGAAGCTGGTTCAGCTGGCGGGCGACGATGTCGTGGTTGAGCCACAGCACCGGCCCGCCCGGGGCAGCGGACTCGTTGAACATCAGCGGGCCGGTGGCCTCCAGCACCAGGGTGCTGAGCAGGTCGGTAACCAGCGCCTTGTTGTCCTTGTGCATACGCTCGATCTCGTCCGAGGTCCCGATCATCAATTCGGCGAGTGCAGGGCTGTTGGGCATCGGCCACGCCGCGAAATCGCGAAAGCCTTGCATCACTTCACTACAGTGGAAGTCTCCGACCTTTTGCAGCAGGTTTTCGAGGGTGACGCCGTCCTGCAGCAGTGCGCGGCAGGCCTGCCACTGAGCCTCCGCCCAGGCACCACCGCCTTCATGCTTCAGTGCCTCGAGCAGCGAGATCAGCGGCAGCTCGACCCCGACGAAGATGTCCGACGAGTTGGTGCGGATCTCCGGGCAGTTGTACACCGTTGCCTTGACGCCTTCGGTCCAGGCGGCCTGCGCCACCCGCTCCAGCCGCATCTTGGCGTAGCCCTGGGTATAGTTGGTATAGGTTTGCCACTGGTAGCGGCCGTCGATGAGAATCTCGGTGCCGTGATAGCCGTAGGCCGAATAGCGCACCTGGCCGCCGGTCTTCTCGATGCGTGCCCGGATCGCCGCGCTGCCCTCGATGAGATAGCCAAAGCTGTTGGCCGAAACCTCGTCGAAGTTCTGCAGGATGAGCTTGCCCAAATCGCTGTCGAGCAGCACCTGCGACGACATGAAGCGCTCGCCCCGACCCTTGTAGATGCGGTTGGCGATGGCCAGAAAGACCTTGGCCTTGGGAATGCCGCCGGCCATGGTGTGTGCGAAGTAGACGTTGCGACCGTCGCCGATCATGCCGTCAAGTCGGGCCATGACCTCAGCCAGCGCATCCTTGAAACGTTTGACGCCAATCGCACGACACTGCTCGACATGCGCCCAGTCGAGGGTGTCGTTCATCCAGGTCTTGAGCGTCATTTTGCCCAGCATCTCGGTCGGTGTGGGCCCGCCGGCCGGCGCGTCGAGGTCGAAGCCGGCCATGAGCGGCACGTTGATGATCCGCCCGCCCAGATTGGCCTCGGCGGCGGCCAGCTCCTCTGCGTCGAGCGGGCGCAGCGCGTTGTTCTCGTCACGGCGCCCGACCGTGATGCCGACAATCTCCATGCCCGCCTTGCGCGCCTCGGCGACCAGCCCGTTCGCGTAGCCGCGTCCGAACAGTTCGCCGAACAGCACGAACACGTCGCCTTGGCTAAATAGAGTGGATTGTGGAAGTTGAGTCAGTGGGGTCGGGCAGTTCATGTGCATTTGCTCCAGCGAGCCTGTTGGGGTGGCCGCCACTATCGGCGACGGGTGGCCGCGATTCTACCCTGTCGAGGCTCAGGTGCCGACCGACCCCGAACGTCCCGACGCAC
>JAEUNS010000177.1 GCA_016790005.1 Zoogloeaceae bacterium | reverse complement strand
CCGACCTGGTCGCGCCATATTGCGCAGGTGAGCGCCCAGATCATCGCGCAGCTTGATGGCGACCCGCAGGCATGGCAACGGGTGTCGGGAACCTACCACCTGGTGTCCGGTGGCGAGTGCAGCTGGCATGAGTTTGCCGAGCGCATCGTCGCCCATCAAGGTCTGCATGAACCGGTGAAGGCGCAGCGCATCGTGCCGATCGCGACTCATGAATATCCACTGCCGGCGCCGCGTCCGGCGTACTCGGTGCTCAACACCGACAAGCTGCTGGATACCTTTGGCTTGCGCCTGCCCGACTGGCAGGAGGCGCTGGCCCAGGTGCAGCAGGAACTCGAACAGGAGCGCTTCTAGGCGCCAGGAACAATGAGCAAAACAATCATCGTGACCGGCGGTGCCGGTTTCATCGGCTCCGCACTGGTTCGCCACCTTATCGCCAACAGCGATCACCGCATTGTCAATGTCGACTGCCTGACCTATGCCGGCAATCTCGATTCCGTGGCAATGGTGGCCGGCAGTTCGCGCTATTTTTTCGAGCAGGTCGATATTCGGGATTCGGTGGCGGTGCAACGGGTTTTCGACACCTACCGGCCAGACGGCGTGATTCATCTGGCGGCCGAAAGCCATGTCGATCGCTCGATCGACGGTCCGCGGGTGTTCATTGAAACCAATGTGATGGGTACTTACAGTTTGCTCGAGGCGGCCCGTCGCCACTGGATGGCACTGGCCGACGATGCGCGCACCAGGTTTCGATTTCATCATGTGTCAACCGACGAGGTGTATGGCTCGCTCGGCGATACCGGGTTGTTTACCGAAGAGACGCCCTATCAGCCCAACTCGCCGTATTCGGCCAGCAAGGCGGCTTCTGACCACCTGGTGCGAGCCTGGCATCACACCTACGGTTTGCCGGTGCTCACCACCAACTGCTCGAACAATTACGGGCCGTATCACTTTCCGGAAAAGCTCGTGCCGCTGATGATTCTCAACGCGCTCGAGGGCAAGCCGCTGCCGGTGTATGGCAGTGGCAACCAGGTGCGCGACTGGCTCTATGTCGAAGACCATGCCCGCGCGCTGGCACTGGTTTTCGAGTGTGGCGTGGTCGGGCAGGAATACAACATCGGCGGGCACAACGAGCGACGCAATATCGATGTGGTTGAAACGATCTGCGCGCTGATGGAAGAACTCGCGCCGCGCAGGCCCACGGGCCTGGCTCGCTACACCGACCTTATCACCCATGTGCAGGACCGCCCCGGCCATGATCTGCGCTATGCGATCGACGCGGGCAAGATCGAGCGCGAACTGGGCTGGCGGCCGCTGGAAACTTTCGAGAGCGGACTCAGGAAGACCGTGGCGTGGTATCTCGACAACGAAGCGTGGTGGAAGCGTGTGCGCGATGGTAGTTACCGTGGCGAACGCCTCGGCATTGGCCGGGCATGATCGGAGAAACTTGATGAAAGGCATCATCCTCGCCGGCGGCTCCGGCACCCGGCTTTATCCGGCCACGCTCGCGGTCAGCAAGCAGCTTTTGCCGATCTACGACAAGCCGATGATCTACTATCCGCTCACCACCTTGATGCTGGCGGGTATTCGCGACATTCTGGTGATCTCGACTCCGCAGGACACACCGCGTTTCGAGCAGTTGCTGGGCAACGGGCAACAGTGGGGTCTGTCCTTGCGCTATGCGGTGCAGCCCAAACCCGAAGGCCTTGCCCAGGCGTTCATCATCGGGCGCTCGTTCGTCGGCACCGGCTCGTGCGCGTTGGTGCTGGGGGACAACATCTTTTATGGTCACGACCTCAACAAGAAGCTCGAGAAGGCCGCCAAGCGCGAGTGGGGCGCCACGGTGTTCGCCTACCATGTGAACGACCCCGAGCGCTATGGTGTCGTTGCGTTCGATGAGGACGGGCATGCAACCTCGCTCGAAGAAAAGCCGGCCCGCCCCAAGAGCAACTATGCGGTCACCGGGCTGTATTTCTACGACAATCAGGTGATCGAGATGGCGCGCACGCTCAAGCCGTCGGCGCGTGGCGAGCTCGAGATCACCGATATCAACCGGCTGTATCTCGAGCGCGATGCACTCAACGTCGAGATGATGGGTCGGGGCTATGCCTGGCTCGACACCGGTACTCATGAGAGCCTGCTCGAGGCGGGCAATTTCATCGAGACGATCGAGCACCGCCAGGGGCTCAAGGTTGCCTGCCCCGAAGAGATCGCCTATCGCAAGGGTTTCATCGACGCAGCGCAGATCGAGCGACTCGCGCAACCGCTGGCCAAGAATGCCTACGGGCAGTATCTGTTGCGAATGCTGAACGAACGGCTTGTCTAAACGCGTCGCTGCGCCGCTATTTGCATTCGGGCACCGAATCCGGGTCTGAGTCAGCCTGACCCAGTACCCCGGCGATGACAGCGTCGCGCGCCTCGCTGGCGATTTCGCGCCTGTGCCTGCCGGTGCCGGTCGTGATGGGCGCGAAGATCTCGACCTGGGCCGCCAGCCCCGTCGCGGCAACGATTGCCAGTATCGACTGACCGAGACTCATGTCGCCGACGTAGGCCGGCGCAAGGCTGAGGTGGCCGTCGGGTCCCTGGTAGCGCAGCGACAGCGGTTGCACCGGGCGCCCGCATTCGATTGCCGGCTGTAGCAGCGCCGCATGAAAATGCAGCACCTGGGTGCCGTCGCTGGTGGTGCCTTCGGGAAACACCGCAACGTTATGCTCGGCCTCGAGCAGGGCGGCGATCTCGGCATTGACGATCTTTGCGTGGCCGCGGCTGCCGCGGCGCAGAAATACGGTATCGCTCCTTGCAGCCAGCCAGCCGATCAAGGGCCAGTCGCGCACCTCGGATTTCGACACGAAGGCCACGGGCGTGAGCGCATTCACCACGAAGATGTCCAGCCACGACACATGGTTGGCAACCAGCAGGCTTCCGGCTTGGATCGGTGCGCCATGCGACACGAGCTTGATCCCCAGCAAACGCAACAGTCGGAGCGACCAGCGCCGACGCAGCCGTTGCCTGCCCGAACGCGGCAGCAATGTGTGGAGCAGCAACACGGCAAGCAGCCCTTCGATCAGATGGAGTGCCAGCCGCAGCAGGCGCCAGCTGCGCAGCAGCAGGCCGGCCGAGGCTTTGGTGCGGGTCGGGTCGGCGGATGGGAAAAGTGGGGCGTGCTTGGAAATGGGCTATGCCTCGTTCGGGTATGGGCGCGCGGGACGCTCGCCGATTATACCGGGCTGCGGTGCGCCGGCGATTGCCGCAAAAAAGGCGACCACGCCAGGAGACGTGCACTTCTACTTATAATGGCGGCTTTGCGCGGAGTGTGCTCGATGTCCATCCTGGTCTGTGGTTCGCTGGCTTACGACACCATCATGGTGTTTCCCGACCGTTTCAAGAACCACATCCTTCCCGACCAGATCCACATTCTGAATGTCGCCTTCATGGTGCCGGACATGCGGCGCGAGTTCGGCGGTTGTGCTGGCAATATCGCCTACAACTTGCACCTGCTCGGGGCCGACCCGCTGATCATGGCCACTGTCGGTGACGACGCGGGTGCCTATTTCGAGCGCCTCGACCGACTCGGGCTGGCGCGCGATCATGTTCGCCAGGTGGCTGAAAGCTTTACCGCCCAGGCCTTCATCACCACCGATCTCGACGACAACCAGATCACCGCGTTTCATCCGGGGGCCATGCTGCAATCACATCTCAACAAGGTCGACGATGCGCGCGGTGTGACGCTGGGCATCGTGGCGCCGGATGGCCGCGAAGGTATGCTCAGCCATGCCCGGCGCTATGCGGAATGCGGTATCCCCTTCGTGTTCGACCCGGGGCAGGGGCTGCCGATGTTCAATGGCAGTGAATTGCTCGATTGCCTTGGGCTGGCCAGCTACTGCACGGTGAATGACTACGAAGCCAGCCTGCTCAGTGAGAAAACCGGCTGTTCGCTCGCGCAGCTTGCGAACGAGGTCGAGGCTCTGATTGTGACGCTGGGCGCTGAGGGGTCGCACATCTACGCAGACGGCGAGCAGATCCACATTCCCGCAGTGAAGCCGGTCACACTGGCCGACCCGACCGGCTGTGGTGACGCCTATCGTGCCGGTTTGCTCTATGGGATTTCACAGGGTTTCGACTGGCGTTCCACCGGCCGCCTGGCTTCGGTGATGGGCGCGATCAAGATCGCCAGCCGGGGCGGGCAGAATCATGTGATCAGCCGCGATGAGATTGCCAGCACGTTTGCCGCGGCGTTCGGCGAGCGGCCCTGGTAGCGATCGATTGTCGACGAGTTGAAGGCCTTGCGCGAGTTTTCTCGGGCTAGGGAAAGAAGGCGTAGATGCGATAGCCGACCGCGTTGCCCACCCCGCTGGTTTCAAAACTGAGCCGAACGGGGTGCGATGAGGTGGGGCCTAGCCCGCCTGCAAGTGCAGTCGTATCGGCGAGCCATTCATTCGGTGCGAGTACCCGCCTCACCACCGGGCGGTCGCGCGAGTCGGTGAGCGTGAGTTCCAGATGCGGATGCTGCTGTGGAAAGCGGGCGCGATTGCGCACGACCGCATTGAGCGTGTAGCGCGCGGGCCTGCCGGGTTCGATCTCGAGATCGGAGGTTTCGATCTCGATCAGGCCGGCATCCTTGGGCAAGGGCAGGTCACAGCCCAGCCGGGCGCAGGCTTCCAGGTATATTGGACGCAGCTCCGGCCATTGGCGGGTGATGTCGTCTCGAAACAGGTAAGCCGACTGCGTACCGAGCAGGCCCAGCAGCATACCGATCGCAAGCCCCTGCAGCCAGCGTGAGCCGGCGCTGGCTGCAGGGGTTGCAACCGGCGCGTAGCGGCTGGCGCTGTCGTCGTCCGGCGCGTCGTCATCGTCCGTGTTGTGGGGGGGGGCAGCGTAGGCGGGGGCTGCCTCGCGCTCGTCGGTGTCGGCAGGTTCCGGCGGCGTAGCCACTGGCTGCGCCTCGATGGCCCACTGTGCGGCCCGTTCGTTGGCGAGTTCTGCGGTCGTGCGGGCGTGAGGATTGAAGCGTGGTTCGATCCTGCCAGTGTCGTCGCTACGATCCTGCACGACGATCGAGTTCATGCGCTCGCGCATTCGCTGTGCCCGCTCTAGCGCCTCACGCTCTGCCGCTTCGGCCGGTGTTTCAGGCTTTGAGCGCAGAGGAGTGGGTTCCGGCTCCGGTTCATCAAGTGATGGCCAGTATGCCGTTTGCGGAGGGCCGATGCGTGGCGAGTCGGGGCCGAGGGCGTCGTTCGAGCCGCCGCGCCGCTGGCGCCTCAGCAGGGGCGAGGGCGCCGGCCGTGCGAGATCTTGCCAGGCATGATCATCAACCGGACTTCGAGGGGCTGGTCGTGGCGCGTCGGATGAACCGTGGGCGTGAAAGTCGTTGGGCACTCCGAAATCGAGTGGGTCGATGCTGGTGTCGGAGTGCCGCCCGGCGGTGGAGTCGGTGGTTACAGTGTCGCTGGCAAAGCCTGCGCTGTCGTTCTGACGCGGTGTTGAGGATGCGGGTGTGGCGGTCGGTTTGGCGAGGCGCTCGTCTGCATCTTCGAGCACGAACAGGGTTTCGGCATGTGAGGGAGTCGCCGGGGATGGTGTTTCAGCCGGCGTGGGCGGATTCGATGCCGGGGTGTGGGGCGCAGGCCGTGCATGGACATCGGTAGCGGGCGTGCGTGCGGCGGCGTCGACGAAATTCTCGCGGGCGTCGAACAGGGTGAAACAATGACCGCAGCGCACCATGCCGCCATGGGCCCGAAGCTGTTCGGGCTGCAGGCGAAAAACCGTCTGGCAGGCCGGACAGCGAACGAGTCTCATGCGGGCGACGGCATGTCGGGCCGCTCACCCTCGAGGCGCGCCCAACCCTCGTGCAGACCACCCACACGCAAGGCGATAAATGGCGCGTAGGCTTTGATCACCTGGTCGGTCTGGGTCTCGAGTACGCCCGAAAGGGCGAGCCGGCCACCCGGCGCGACCCGCGCCGCCAGCAGCGGCGCGAGAACGCACAGGGGGTTGGTCAGGATGTTGGCGACCACGATGTCGAAGGTGCCCTCGAGCGGGGTGGCCGAGTGCTGGACGGCGAGTACGACCCGGTTGCGTTCGGCATTGAATCGGGCCGATTCGAGCGCCTTCTCGTCGATGTCGATGCCCAGCACCGCGCCGGCTCCGAGGCGTGCGGCAGCGATGGCCAGAATGCCCGATCCGCAGCCGTAATCCAGCACCGTGGCTTCGGGCGAGACGACTTCGCACAGCCACTTGAGGCATAGCCGGGTGGTGGGGTGCGAGCCGGTGCCGAACGCCATTCCAGGGTCGAGTTCGATGTTGATCGCGTCCGGGTCGGGCGCCACATGCCATGACGGGACAATCCACATGCGGTCGGTGATGTGGATCGGCTCGAACTGGCTCTGGGTGAGCTGTACCCAGTTTTGTTCGGCGACCTCTTCGAGGGTGAAGCTGGGCACGGCGTCGAAGCCCGCGTCTGCGGCAGCGCGGGCGAGGGCACTGGCGAGATCGGTATCGGCCTCGAACAGCGCGATCACCCGGCTGTGATCCCAAAGGCCAACGGGGTGGTGGCCTGGCTCACCGAATTGCGGCCGCTCAAGCGCGGTGCCGGCGTCGGCGTCTTCGATGCTGATCGACAAGGCGCCATGATCCATGAGCGCCTCTGAGAGTGCCTCAGCCTTGTGCGCCTCAGCCTGCAGGGTGACCGATATCCACACGATGTTTGCTCAATTAGTCCGTCAGCTCTTCTTGACTTCGTTGCGCTCGGCCAACTTCTGCTCAAGGTAGTGGATGCTTGTGCCACCCTCGTTGAAGCGTGCATCCAGCATCAATTCCTGGTGCAGCGGCGCATTGGTCTTGATACCTTCGACCAACATTTCGGACAGCGCGATCCGCATGCGCCGGATGGCCTGCTCGCGGGTGTCGCCGTAGGCGATCAGTTTGCCGATCATCGAGTCGTAATAGGGCGGCACGGTATAGCCGCTATAGACATGCGAATCGACCCGAATGCCTGGCCCGCCGGGTACGTGCCAGTTGGTGATGCGCCCCGGGCTGGGAGTGAACTTGAATGGATCCTCTGCATTGATCCGGCATTCGATGGCATGGCCGCGCAACACCACCTGACGCTGCTTGAACCAGAGTTTTTCGCCGGCGGCGATACGGATCTGCGCCTGGACGATGTCGATACCCGAGATCAGTTCGGTCACCGGATGCTCGACCTGAACCCGGGTGTTCATCTCGATGAAGTAGAACTCGTCGTTCTCGTACAGGAATTCAAAGGTGCCGGCGCCACGGTAACCGATGCGACGGCAGGCGTCGGCACAACGCTCGCCGATCTTGTCGATCAGCTTGCGATCGATGCCCGGGGCGGGGGCTTCTTCGATCACTTTCTGGTGGCGACGCTGCATCGAGCAGTCACGCTCACCAAGATAGACCGCATTGCCATGCTGGTCGGCGAGCACCTGGATTTCGACGTGACGCGGATTCTCGAGGTATTTCTCCATGTACACGACCGGGTTGCCGAATGCCGCCTGGGCCTCGGCCTGGGTCGTCGTTACGGCGTTCAGCAGTGCTGCCTCGGTGTGCACAACCCGCATCCCGCGCCCGCCGCCGCCGCCCGAAGCCTTGATGATTACCGGATAGCCGACCGCCCGCGCGGCACGCACGATCTCTTTCGGGTCGTCGGGCAGCGAGCCTTCGGAGCCTGGCACGCAGGGCACACCCGCGGCTTTCATGGCGTCCTTGGCGCTGACCTTGTCGCCCATCAGCTTGATCGTCTCCGAGCGTGGGCCGATAAACACGAATCCGGATCTTTCGACACGGTCGGCAAAATCGGCATTCTCCGACAGAAAGCCGTAGCCGGGATGAATCGCCTCGGCGTCCGTCACCTCGGCGGCCGAGATGATTGCCGGCACATTCAAGTAAGAGAGCGCGGACGAGGCAGGGCCGATGCAGACCGACTCGTCGGCGAGCTTGACGTACTTGGCCTCGGTGTCGGCCTCGGAATGAACCGCGACCGTGCGGATGCCCAACTCCCGGCATGCGCGCAATATCCTGAGTGCGATCTCGCCCCGGTTTGCGATCAGTATCTTTTCAAACATGGGGGTGCTCAACCGATCACGAACAGCGGTTGGCCGTATTCGACCGGCTGGCCATTCTCGACCAGGATCGCCTTGATCACGCCGTCGGCATCGGATTCGATCTCGTTCATCAGCTTCATGGCCTCGATGATGCATAGGCGCTCGCCGTTTACGACCTTCTGGCCGACATCGACCAGTGGCTTGGCTCCGGGCGATGCGGCACGGTAAAAGGTGCCGACCATCGGCGACTTGACCACATGCCCGGCCGGTGTGGTGTCGGCTACCGCGGCAGGCGCCGCTGCCACCACGGCCATTGCCGGTGGGGGCATCATCTGGGCGACCGGCGCCGCAGGCGCGACGCCGTGCTTGACGATGCGTACCTTTTCTTCGCCCTCGGTGACTTCCAGTTCGGCGATGCCGGACTCCTGGACGAGGTCGATCAGTTTTTTGAGCTTGCGCAAATCCATGTGGTTCTCCGGACAAGGCGGCGCCGGTCGGTCACCGCCAGACGTATTTCAGTTCAGCCTTCGCGAAGGTATGACAGCCCGAACTCGAGCGCGGCCAGGTAGCCGTATGCCCCGAGCCCGGTGATCACGCCGGTCGCACGATCCGAAAAATGCGAAACATGGCGGATCGGCTCGCGCGCGTGGATGTTTTCGAGATGCACCTCGACGAAGGGTATCGCGACCGCCACGAGCGCATCGCGCAGCGCCAGGCTGGTGTGCGTGTAGGCGGCCGGATTGACGATGATGAAGGCGACGCCCTCAACTGCTGCGGCCTGCACCCGGTCGATCAACTGGCCCTCGTGGTTGCTCTGGAACGATTCAACGATTACGGAATCCGCACGTCCCCGCGCTTCCATTGCGGCATGAACGTCTGCCAGGGTGGTGAGGCCGCGTGAACCCTGGCCGTGCACGCCGAGCAAGTTGAGGTTGGGGCCGTGAAGCACCAGCACACGTTGTTGCGGTGGCGGCGGTGATTCAGAGCTTTTGTTGCTTTTTGAGCGCTTCATGACGACAAGTTTGCCGCAAATCGCTGCATTTTGTCCAGTGCGAACGCGGGCGTCGAAGAGCTCGGGCGACCCGCGATTCCCCCAAATCAAAGTAACGCGCGAATTCTGCGCTCAAGTTCTTCCTGGTTCAAGGTGCCGAGCTTGACTTCGCGAATCACCCCTTCGCGGTCGATGATCACCGTAAAGGGCAGGGCCTGGGCACTGTTGCCGAACCCGCGCGCCATCTCGAGCGTGTTCGGCGAGCCCAGCAATAGCGGGTAGGGCACCTTGAACTCTTCGGCAAAAGTCTTGACCGCCTCGGGGCGATCGATGCTGATCCCGACAAACTGCACCGCGTCGGTGGAATGGCGCTGGCTTACCTCGATGAAATCGGGAATCTCCTTCAGGCATGGGGGGCACCAGGTTGCCCAGAAGTTGACCACGATCACCTTGCCCCGCCACTGCGAAAGCACCTGCTCTGAACCGGTGACGTCGGGCAGACGCAGTGCGAGCAGTTGGGCGTTTGCATCGGCTGATACGCTCACCGCGGTGTCGGCGCGGCTCGCCTCGCGGGTCAGGTATCCCGCCGTGCCGGCAGCGACGGCGACCACCGTAATCAGCGCAAGCTGCAGCGGGCGCTTCATTCGGCTGCCTCGCGGCTTTCGCGCACCATGCTCTCGACCATCGCCAGGCGGGCGCGGTCCGAGCCCTTGCGCGGCGTGCGCTCGTTGAGCGACGGGTAGATCGACAGCCTCACCGGCACCTCGCCCCAGTCAAAAGTCAGCACCGCCTCGGGCGAATTGGGCGCGGGGCGTCGCGGCTCGCGGTGCTCGTAGTTCAGGTCGCGGTTGAGAAAGAAGATCTCGACCTCCTTGGCGCTTTCGGGGTAGAGCTCGATCTCGAGTTCGGCATATTGGCCAGCCGTGCCGTCGAGTGCGCCGCCGGTGAGATAGGGGCGGAATGCCTCGAGCATCTGCATGATCTCGACCGCGGCGCAGCGCATCTCGAAGACTCTTTCGCCTTGTTCCTCGTCCGGGTAGAGCGCCTGCCAGGCGCGCAGTTCTTCTTCGATCTGGGCATTGGTCGGCAAGGCCTCGGATTCGCCTACACCGAGTTGTCTGGCCGCCTTGCGTTTGGCAAATCCGAAGTCGGCGATGCCGTCTTCGGCCATCATGCGTGCGGCGAGCGCGGCAATTTCTCGGCGCAGGTTGCCGGCTTTGAATGCATTGGCCCGGGATGTCATGGTCGCGAGTCCTGCGGAGTCTGAAGGTAGAATGGCGCCTATTCTACACGGCCGACATTACCGGGCCGGTTCTGGCTTCGGAGTTTTCATGCATATTCATATTCTCGGCATCTGTGGCACCTTCATGGGCGGTGTGGCGCTGCTCGCGCGCGCGGCGGGGCATACCGTGACCGGTTGCGATTCAAATGTTTATCCGCCGATGAGCACCCAGCTTGAGGAGCAGGGCATCGCCCTGGTCGAGGGCTACGACGCTGAACAGACGTGTTGTGGGGCCGACCTGTTCGTGGTCGGCAATGCGGTCTCGCGCGGCAACCCGCTGCTCGAGGCAATCCTGGACAAGGGGCTTGCGTATACTTCCGGCCCGCAATGGCTCGCCGAGCATATTCTGCAGGGCCGTTGGGTGCTGGCGGTGGCGGGTACCCACGGCAAGACCACGACGACCTCGATGCTTGCATGGCTGCTCGAAGATGCCGGGTTTAATCCCGGCTTTCTGGTGGGTGGCGTGCCGGCGAACTTCGGCGTGTCCGCACGGCTCACCGATTCGAATTTCTTCGTGATCGAGGCCGACGAGTACGACACCGCGTTTTGCGACAAGCGCTCGAAGTTCGTGCATTACCGCCCGCGCACCGTGATCCTCAACAATCTCGAGTTCGATCATGCCGACATCTTCGCCGATCTGGCCGCGATCGAGACCCAGTTTCATCACCTCGTTCGCACTATTCCTCAGAGTGGTCGCATCGTCGCCAATGCGGCGGAAGCGAGTCTTGCGCGCGTGCTCGATCGCGGCTGCTGGTCAGAACTTGAGTGGTTCGACACCAATGCAGATGCCGGCTGGCGCGCCGCTGCAATGGAAGGTGGCGCCAAGGCCGTCTTTCACCTGAACGGGGCGATGCTGGGTGAAGCGCACATGCCCATGCCAGGCGCACACAATCTCGCCAATGCGCTCGCTGCGGTGGCCGCAGCCCGCCATGTCGGCATCACGCCGGCTCAGGCGCTCGCGAGTCTGGCGAGTTTCAGGGGGGTCAAGCGGCGAATGGAGGTGCGCGGTGTGGTTAAGGGTGTGACGGTTTACGATGACTTTGCGCATCATCCGACCGCAATCGAGCTGACGATTGCCGGCTTGCGTCAGCGTGCGCCGCAGGGGCGCATCCTGGCGGTGCTAGAGCCTCGCTCCAATACGATGAAGCTGGGGGTCATGAAGGCGCGGCTACCCGCGAGTCTGGAACTGGCCGACGAGGTGTTCTGTTACGCACATGGCCTGGGCTGGGACGCGGCCGAGGCTCTCACCCCGCTGGGGAAAAAGGCCCGCACGTACGTTGATCTGGAGCAATTGGTGTCAGACGTCGTTGCCCATGCGCGCGCCGACGATCATATATTAGTGATGAGCAACGGCGGTTTCGGCGGCGTGCACGACAAGTTGCTTGCCGCCCTGCACGCACGCCACGCTTGATTCTGGCGACTTTCATGCTTCGGGGTGATCGGCCGCCATAGCCGTTAGTTGCGATCGGAGTTGGTTTGCCAGGTGTCGGCCTTGGGCAGGCCGTCGAGGCGCACGGCCTCTTCGTCGCTGATGTATTCGAATACCCGCACGACCTTCATCACCCCGGCCGTGGTGCGCGTGATCTGGGTAGCCGCTTCGGCCTCGGTGCGTGTCACGATGCCGAGCAGGAAGACCGTGCCGGCCTCGGTCACGACCTTTACATGTTGAGAGCCCGGAGTACGGTTTTCGACGAAGCGTGCGCGAACCTTCGAGGTTATGAGCGCATCATTGCTGCGCGAGTTGAGCGTGCTCGGCGCCCCGAGCACGAGTTCGTTGATCACACCCCTGACGTTTTCAACGCCTTCGGCAAGTCGGCCAGCTTCACTGCGAATCGAGTCGTTCGGAACCTCGCCGGTGAGCAGTACGTTGCGATTGAACGAGGTGACGCTCACGTTCACTGTGTTGCCAAAGCGCTGGCGAATGCGGTCTCGGGTGCGCCATTCGATACCTTCGTCCTCAATGTAGGTCCCGGAGGTGCGCCGGTCTGCAGCCATCAGGGTGACCGCCGTGGCACCGCCCGCAACCAGCGGAAAGCAACCCTGGAGCGCCGGCAGCGTCAGGCTTACCGTCAGGGCGATGCACAGATTGCGGCGCGTGGCTGATGGGCTTGATACGGGCGATTCGCTCATTGGTCTTCGACTCCTAGTAATAAACAATCTATGCCGTCACACAGGCAATTGAGCACCAGACGGTGCATCTCCTGGATTCGCGCAAGGCGATCGGAGGGTATGCAGATCTGAACGTCTTCCGGCGCAAGGCCTGCGCCGACCTTGCCACCGTCCGCACCGGTGAGGGCGACGACGCGAATCTCGCGCTCATGCGCGGCTTCGATCGTCGCGACGAGGCTTGGCGAATCGTTGTCGCTGCAGATCATCAGCAGTGTGTCGCCCGGATGGCCCAGTGCGGCCAGGTGCTTGGCCAGCGTGGGTGTGCCGGGTGCTGCGCCGCCGGGGTCGCAAACGGGTGCGCCTCCAAGTGCGATTGCAGCCAGCGGCGGGCGCTCCAGTTCGAAACGGTCGGTGAGCATGCCGGCGAACGCATTTGCATCCAGGGCGGATGTGCCATTGCCGCACACCAGAATCTTGCCGCTGTCGAGCAGGCAAGCGGTCAGGATCTCGACCGCGGCGGCGGTCGGGGCCGCAACAAGTTCGAGTGATTCGAGCGCAGTTCTGGCGCTTTGTTCGAAGTTTCCGGCGAT
>JAEUNS010000176.1 GCA_016790005.1 Zoogloeaceae bacterium | reverse complement strand
ATCAGCGCATGCAGCACCGGCGCCGCAACCATCGAAAGCGCAAATACCAGCCCGATGCTCGAGCCGATCATCGCCATGATCTTGGTCCGATGCTGGTCGCGGGTGAGGTCGGCGGCCAGCGCCGTGACCGCGGCCGAGATGGCCCCGGCCCCCTGCAGCGCCCGCCCGGCCACGACCATCTCGATGCTGTCCGCCAGGGCGGCCAGCGCGCTGCCCAGGACGAACAACACCAATCCGAATATGATCACCGGCTTGCGACCGAGCCGGTCGGAAGCCGCGCCGAAGGGAAGCTGGAGAAAGGCCTGGGTCAGACCATAGGCGCCGATCGCCAACCCGACCAGGGTGAGGTTGTCGCCACCCGCATAGGCGTGCGCATGCACCGCGAAAACCGGCAAAATGAGAAACAGGCCCAGCATGCGCAACGCAAAGATCGCAGCGAGGCTGATGCCGGCACGCCGCTCGAGGGCGGTCATCGAATCATGTTCGATCGAGGACATGGCGGGGTGACTTGTCGAAAGCCGCGATTCTACCACCAGCCGACTGCCCGGCCATGCAAGGCATTCGCCCTGCGCGACCCTCGGCCGGGTGTGGCCGGGCAAAAATACCGGTTTGGTTCGGGCTTCCTTCTCTCGTATAGTGGCGCGTTAGCCAACGCCGGTTCGATCCATGGACGAAATCCGCATTCGGGGTGCGCGTACCCACAACCTGCGCGACATCAACCTCGAGTTGCCACGCAACAAGCTCACCGTGATTACCGGGCTTTCCGGCTCGGGAAAGTCGTCGCTTGCGTTCGACACGCTCTATGCGGAAGGCCAGCGTCGCTATGTGGAATCCCTGTCGGCTTACGCCCGCCAGTTTCTGCAGTTGATGGAAAAACCCGATGTCGACCTGATCGAGGGCCTGTCGCCCGCGATCTCGATCGAGCAGAAGGCCACCAGTCACAACCCGCGCTCCACCGTTGGTACCGTGACCGAAATTCATGACTACTTGCGCTTGCTGTTTGCACGCGCAGGTACGCCGCATTGCCCCGATCACCCCGAGCATGCGCTCGAGTCCCAAACCGTCTCGCAAATGGTCGATCATGTGCTGGCCCTGCCCGAGGACACCCGTCTGATGGTTTTGGCGCCGGTGGTGGCCGGGCGCAAGGGCGAACAGCAAGACCTGTTTGCGGAGTTGCGCGCCCAGGGGTTCGTGCGCGTGCGGGTAGACGGTGAGTTGTTCGAGCTCGATGCACTGCCCCCGCTCGAAAAGAGCAAGCGCCACAGCGTCGAGATCGTGATCGATCGGCTCAAGGTCCGCCCCGACGCACGCGGGCGGATTGCCGAGTCCTTCGAGACCGCTCTGCTGCATTCCGATGGTCGCGCCATTGCGGTCGAGATGGACACCGCAACCGAGCATCTGTTTTCGGCCCGGTTTGCGTGTCCGGTGTGCAGCTATGCGCTGGCCGAACTCGAGCCGCGCTTGTTCTCGTTCAACAATCCTGCGGGGGCCTGCCCCAAGTGCGACGGACTGGGTCAGGTCGAGTTCTTCGATCCGGAGCGGGTCGTTGCCCACCCCGACCTGTCGCTTGCATCGGGTGCTATTCGGGGCTGGGATCGGCGCAACCAGTTCTACTTCCAGATGCTGGCGAGCCTGGCGCTGCATTACGGCTTCGACATCGACACGCCCTTCGGCGAGCTCGGCGAAAATCAGCTCCAGGTGATCCTGCACGGCTCCGGACGCGACAAGATCGCCTTCCGCTATCTCGCCGACAACGGCAAGATGGTGGCGAAGGAACACCCCTTCGAGGGCATCATCCCCAACCTCGAACGACGCTACCGCGAAACCGATTCGACTGCGGTACGCGAAGAACTCTCGAAATACCGAGCGACCCATGCCTGCCCCGCCTGCGCTGGCACCCGCCTGCGCACCGAGGCGCGTTTCGTGCTGATCGGGGGCGAGTCCATCCATACGGTCAGCCGGATGCCGCTGGGCGCGGCGCGCACGTTCTTCGACACACTGGCGCTGCCCGGCCAGCGCGGCCTGGTCGCCGACAAGATCGTCAAGGAGATCTCGGACCGCATCAGCTTCCTGATCAATGTCGGCTTGGGATACCTGTCGCTGGACCGCGCCGCCGATACGCTCTCGGGCGGAGAGGCACAGCGCATCCGCCTGGCCAGCCAGATCGGGTCCGGCCTGACCGGGGTCATGTATGTGCTCGACGAACCCTCGATCGGCCTGCATCAGCGCGACAACGACCGCCTGCTCACCACCCTCGCGCAACTGCGCGATCTCGGCAACACCGTGATCGTGGTCGAACATGACGAAGACGCGATCCGCAGCGCGGACTACGTGGTGGATATGGGCCCGGGGGCCGGTGAGCACGGCGGCCAGATCATCGCCCGGGGCCGTCCCGACGAGATCATCGCAAACCCGGCCTCGCTGACCGGAGCCTATCTCGCGGGACGGATCTCGATTCCCATTCCCGCAGTTCGCCGTGCGCCCTCGGGCCGGGCGCTGGTACTGAGGGGTTGCCGCGGCAACAACCTGCACAATGTGAGCCTCGAGATTCCAGCCGGTTTGCTCACCTGCGTGACCGGAGTTTCGGGTTCGGGCAAGTCCACCCTGATCAACGACACCCTGTATGCAATCGCAGCGCGGCACTTCTATCGCTCGAGTATCGAATCTGCACCGTACGACTCGATCGAGGGCCTGGACCTGTTCGACAAGGTCATCAGCGTCGATCAATCCCCCATCGGCCGCACCCCACGCTCCAACCCGGCAACCTATACCGGACTATTCACGCCAATCCGCGAGCTTTTCGCCGGTGTGCCGGAAGCGCGTGCGCGCGGTTACGTGCCCGGGCGGTTTTCGTTCAACGTCAAGGGTGGGCGCTGCGAGGCCTGCCAGGGTGACGGCATGATCAAGGTCGAGATGCACTTTCTGCCTGACATGTATGTGCCCTGCGATGTGTGCCATGGCAAGCGCTACAACCGCGAAACGCTCGAGATCCGCTACAAGGGCAAGACGATCTACGAGTTGCTCGCGCTGACGGTCGAACAGGCTCTGGAGATTTTCCAGGCAGTACCGGCAGTGGCGCGCAAGCTCGAGACGCTGCTCGACGTAGGCCTGGGCTATTTGCGGCTGGGCCAGAGCGCAACGACACTGTCCGGCGGCGAGGCACAAAGGGTCAAGCTGGCCCTGGAACTGTCGAAGCGCGATACCGGCCGCACCCTCTACATTCTCGACGAACCGACGACCGGCCTGCACTTCCAGGACATTGCGCTGCTGCTGAAGGTCTTGAACCGCCTGCGCGATCATGGCAACACGATTGTCGTGATCGAACACAACCTGGATGTTATCAAGACTGCCGACTGGATCGTTGACCTTGGCCCCGAAGGCGGCGAGGGCGGCGGGCTCATCGTGGCCACCGGAACACCGGAGTCCGTCGCGCAAAACCCCGGCAGCCACACCGGCCGCTATTTGGCCAGGTCGCTCGAGCGGGCTGGTCCGCCTTGATTGCGCGCAGTTGCCCGTCCGGTGTGCAATCGCTCACCGCAACGGGTCATCTGATGTTACGACTTTAGGCACACGACTGGCACAATTCGCTTTCGGGAATAGATCAGCTTGAGGAGTTGCCGCGATGACCGCTACTGCAAGCACGCCGGAGGGCCGATTTCTGAACCGCGTCGAGCGCCGAGCGGCCTTTCTGAAGATTCTGGGTCTCGCCGACTATGGAATCTACCTGGCGCCCGACCCGCATCAGCGCAAGCGCTCGATCGAAATGCTGGTACGCCTGATCGCACGCCAGAGCGAGCTACCCCACCTGTCCGCGGACGCCCTCGCACGAGCGGCTGAGATCTTCACCCGCGAACTGGAAGCGATGCAGAAAAGCCTGCCGCATGATGTCCAGTATCGCAACCGACTCAAGAAGGACTGGTGAGCACCGGGCTCAGGCCCCCACCGCATGCCGTCGAAGCAGATCCAGCCTGATCACAGCCAGCGTGCGGATATGGGTCGATTCCAACACCACCGGGGGCGCAAAGCCGGCCTCACAGGCCTCGAGCCAGCGGTAAGCACACAGACACCAACGATCTCCCGGCTTGAGCCCCGAGAACCGGTATTCCGGCCGCGGCGTGCTCAGATCGTTTCCCCGCGCTTTTGAAAAGTCCAGAAAGCTTGCCGTGACCTTGGCACAGACCAGATGCATTCCCCCATCGGTATCCGATGCCTCACAACACCCCGTTCTGAAGTAGCCCGTCAAAGGCGCATAACTACAGGCAAGCAAGGGCCCACCCAAAACATTCTGCTGGCCCTGTGTTTCAATCGTGCTCAATGTCCCCTCCCCGTCTTGCCTGCGCCATCGTTGGCGTAAAGCTCTTTCAGTTCTGCGGGTAGCCGCCGGGATTTGCGATCTGCCAAGCCCAGGCGTCGCGACACATGCTGGCGAGGTCATGCTTTGCACGCCATCCCAGCGCAGCCTCTGCGAGTGCGGGATCGGCCCAGCATTGCGCCACATCACCCGCCCGACGCGCGACGACCTCATAGGGCACCCGCCTGCCCGAGGCCTGCTCAAACGCGGCGATCACCTCCAGAACGCTGTAACCCCTGCCGGTGCCGAGATTGATGCAGGCGCAGCGTTCCAGTGCGTCGATTCGTTCGACCGCGCAAACATGACCTGCGGCGAGATCGACCACATGAATGTAGTCGCGAACGCCTGAACCGTCAGGGGTCGGATAGTCGCTGCCGAATATCCGCAGGCGCTCGAGCTTGCCGACTGCCACCTGACTCACATAAGGCATCAGATTATTCGGCAGGCCCAGCGGATCCTCGCCAATCGTGCCACTCGGATGCGCTCCGACCGGATTGAAGTATCTGAGCAGCACAACCCGCCATTCGGGCGATGATGCGACCAGGTCTCGAAGCACCTGTTCGGTCATCAACTTGCTCCATCCGTAAGGATTGGTTGCCGAAGTCGGGAAGCTTTCGGAGATCGGCACACTGGCAGGATCCCCGTAAACCGTGGCAGAAGAACTGAACACCAGGCGATGAACACCTGCTGCCTGCATCACCTCTACCAGCGCAATCGTTCCAGCCACGTTGTTGTCATAGTAACGGACCGGCTCCTGAACCGATTCCCCGACGGCCTTGAGTGCGGCGAAATGCACCACCACCTCGATCGGATACTGCCTGAAGAGCAGGCCCAGCGAAGCCCTATCCCGAATATCCACTACATGAAAGCCGGCAAGCTTGCGCCCTGCGATGCGCTCGACCCGGCGAAGGGCCTCCTCGCTGCCATTGCTCAGGTTATCAACCACAAGCACTTCATGCCCCGCCTCAAGCAGCGCCACACAGGTGTGCGAACCAATATAGCCTGCTCCGCCCGTAACCAGAATAAATGCCATCAAACCCCCACAACCCAAACCCGCGCCAACGCTTGCGCAAGCCGGTAGCTTACCTCACGATATGGCCCGCGCGACCAGCTTCCAGCCTTGAACCGCACAACCGCGCCTCAGGGCATCGCTACTCACCCCCAATTGATCAAGATGACCCATTCCAACTTGCACACTCCTGACCCGACACCGCTGAGAGTCGACAAATGGCTCTGGGCCGCGCGCTTCTACAAGACGCGGCGGCTCGCGACCGAGGCCTTGCAAGCCGGACACGTAAGAGTAAATGGCGAACGTTGCAAACCGTCCAAATGCTTGAAACCGGGCGATCGTGTGAGCATCGAGAAGAATGGCCAACAATTCGATATCGAGGTGTTGGCGCTCTCAGGCATCCGCGGCAATGCCGAGATTGCGCAAACACTCTACCTCGAGACAACCGAGAGCGTAACCCGGCGCGAAGAAGCGAGCGCCCTCGCCCGCATGACCCATGGCGAACGCACCGCCCCCGCACAAAAACCCGACAAGCGTGAGCGCCGGATGATTCGCAGCTTTCTGGAGCGCAACGCCTGATCCGGAGACAAAGCCAAGCTGAACGGCTCGCCGAACACCCAACAAAAAAGGGGCCGACGAATCGACCCCTTTTTCATGGGTACTGCTGGCGTGGCAGTTGCGTCAGGCCGCGACCTGCTCCGCTTCGTCGCCTTCGACCGGTTCCAGATGCTCCGGGCGGTCGAGCAACTCGACCAGTGCCATCGGCGCATTGTCGCCGTTGCGGAAGCCGAACTTCAGAATGCGCAGGTAACCCCCATTACGCGTCGCGTAACGCGGACCCAACTCATCAAACAACTTCACGACCATCTCGCGATCGCGCAGCCGGCTGAACGCGAGACGACGATTGGCAAGGCTGGGTTTCTTGCCCAGCGTGATCAGCGGTTCGACTACCCGGCGCAATTCCTTGGCCTTCGGAAGTGTCGTCTTGATCACCTCGTGACGAAGCAGCGCACCAGCCATGTTCTTGAACATGGCCTTGCGGTGACTACTTGTACGATTCAGCTTGCGAAGACCATTACGGTGACGCATTTTTTACCTCACTCCACCAACCTGCTTAACCGAGCTTTTCAAGCCCGGCCGGCGGCCAGTTCTCCAGTTTCATACCCAGCGTCAGCCCACGCGAAGCCAACACTTCCTTGATCTCATTCAGCGACTTGCGGCCCAGATTCGGGGTCTTGAGCAACTCGGTCTCGGTCCGTTGAATCAGGTCGCCGATGTAGTAGATGTTCTCGGCCTTGAGACAATTCGCCGAACGCACGGTAAGCTCGAGATCATCGACCGGACGCAGGAGCACCGGATCGATGGTTACCACCGGGTGCTTGACCTCAACCACATCCGTACCTTCAAGATCAGCAAAAACCGCCAGCTGATCCATCAGAACACGTGCTGCGTAACGGATTGCCTCTTCCGGATCCACCGCACCGTTGGTCTCGATGTCGATCACCAGCCGATCCAGGTCGGTACGCTGCTCGACCCGCGCGCTCTCAACCAGGTAGCTCACCCGACGCACTGGTCCAAACGACGCGTCGAGCATGATGTGGCCGATCGACTTGTTATTCTCGTTGACCGGACGCGCATTGGACGGCACGTAACCGCGCCCCTCCTCGACCACGATCTCCATATCCAACTTGCCGCCCGGCGCAAGGTGGGCTATCACATGCTCCGGGTTGATGATCTCGACATCATGTGAACCCTCGATGTCGGCGGCCGTCACCACGCCTTCACCGGACTTCTGCAGACGCAGCGTGACACTGCTGCGATTATGCAGCTTGAGCACCACGCCCTTCAGGTTCAACAATACGTCGACGATATCCTCACGGATGCCGTCGAGCGTCGAATACTCGTGCAGAACGCCTTCAATCTTTACTTCCGTCGGCGCACAACCCGGCAGGGACGAAAGCAGGATGCGCCGCAGCGCATTTCCTAGCGTATGGCCGAAACCGCGCTCGAACGGCTCCATCGTAACGCGCGCCTGAACGGGCGAAACATTATGGACGTCGATGATTCGGGGTTTCAGCAATGAATTGCTTTGCATCAGCACTTCCTCGGGTCTCAGTGTCAAACTGAAGACCGGTTAGCGGGAATACAACTCCACCACCAAGCCTTCATTGATCGTCGGCGGGAGTTCGGTA
>JAEUNS010000161.1 GCA_016790005.1 Zoogloeaceae bacterium | reverse complement strand
AGCCGCTCAACCCCCAATGGCGAATCCGCCTGCCGCGGTTAGGACTGCCACCGCAAGCGGCCGCCTAAGCTGACTTCCCGCCCGCAATGGTGCGGCCGCACTCCGCCAAAAGGCGTCGCAACCAGCGGTGAGCCGGCGAGTTGTGGTTGCGCTCGTGCCACAGTTGGTAGAACCGCATCGGCGGAAATTCGATTGGCGACGGGACGATTGCCAGGGACAGAAGATCGGCGTAATAGCGGGCAAAGTGCCGCGTGGTGGTAAACACCAGATCGGTCTTTTGCAAGAGGTAGGGCGCAGCGGTGAACGATTGAACCACCACGCGCTCGTCACGGTTGATGCGCAGCGACGCCAGCACACTATCGATCACGCCGCGCTGGCTGATCGAATACGGCATTGGAACTACATGCGCAGCGCGCGCGTAATCCTCGGTCGTCATGCCCTTGCGCGCAAGCGGATGGCTGGCCGCGACCAAGCACACGATTTCATCCTCCAGCAACATCGAAAGGTGCATGCGCTGCGGCGGCTCGGGCCAGTTGCCGATCACCACGTCGAGGTCACCCTCGGCCAGCGAGCGCTCGAAGTCGAAGTCGGGTCCGAGCGCGTGCAGCGTCAAGCGCGCCAGGGGCGCCTCGCGACGGAAGCGCTCGGCCACACCGGCGACGAATACCGGCGCCAGATAGTCGGGTGAGCCGATGCGAAAGGCCTGACGCGTACTTTGCGCCTCAAAGAACTCCGGCTCATCCACCATGCGATCGATCTCGGCGAGCGCCCCCTTGGCATGCGACAGCAGAGCCAGTGCACGCTCGGTGGGCACCATGCCGCCCTTTTCTCGCACCAGCAGGGGGTCACCAAGGATATCGCGCAGGCGTTTCAGCGCGGCGCTGACCGCGGGCTGGGACTGGTTCATGCGCAGGGCCGCGCGCGAAACGCTGCGCTCGCTGATCAGCAGCACGAAGATTCTCAATAGATAGGTGTCGAGCGGATCGTCGCTGCGGCGGATGCTCATGTTCAGGTCTCCTCTTCTTATCGTTGTCGACCTGCAGGGTACGACTTTTCCGCACCCATGCAAGATAAGCCAGAGCATATACCACTTATAAAAACATATCCGTTTCGTTAATACGATGTGGGCTTACACTGCTTCCTACCCGACCCCGCATACCCGGACACAGCAAGGAGAAAGCAGCATGGGACGACTCACCACCCACGTACTCGACACCGCCAACGGCAAGCCCGGCGCAGGCATCAGCGTCATCGTCTATCGCCTGGACGGCGAGCGCCGTGAAGTCACGCGCACCGTCACCAACCACGACGGACGCTGCGACAAGCCGCTGCTCGAGGGCGCCGCGCTGGAAGCCGGCAAATACGAGATCGTGTTCTCGGCGGGCGACTACTTCCGCGCCCTGGGTCAGACCCTGCCCGAACCGCTGTTCGTGGATGAAGTCGCACTGCGCTTCGGTGTAGCCGATTCGGAGCAGCACTACCATGTGCCGCTGCTGGTTTCGCCGTGGAGCTACTCCACCTATCGCGGCAGCTGACCCACCCCATCCCGACAGAGAGACAACAACAATGGAAGCCTACCTGCTCGACTGGGCCAATCTGCTGGTCCGCTGGGTGCACCTGATCGCGGGGATCGCCTGGATCGGGGCATCCTTCTACTTCGTGATGCTGGACAATTCGCTCAAACCACCCAAGAAGGCCGAGGATGCACAACGAGGCGTGTTTGGAGAGTTGTGGGCGGTGCATGGCGGCGGTTTCTACTGCAGTCAGAAATTTCTCATCGGCCCCAAGGGCGAACCCCTGTCGAACGACCTGCACTGGTCGAAGTGGGAGGCGTATAGCACTTGGCTTTCGGGCATGGCGATGCTGGCCGTCATCTACTGGGTTGGCGCCTCGAGCTACCTGATCGACAACAATGTGATGGCGCTCTCGCCCGCAGCAGCCGTCGCCATCTCGATCGCCTTTCTGATCGTCGGCTGGGTGATCTACGACATGCTGTGCCGCAACATGATCGGCAAGGACAGCCAGCTGGCCGCGATCGTATTCGTGCTGGTCATGGTCGCCAACTACGCACTACACCAAGTGTTCTCGGCCCGTGGCGCCTACATCCATGTTGGCGCAATGCTTGGCACGATGATGGCCGCCAATGTGTTCTTTCATATCATCCCGGGTCAGCGGCGCATGGTCGACCAGATCCGCAACGGCCAGGCCGTCGACACCATGCCCGGCATCATCGGCAAGCAACGCTCGGTGCACAACACCTACTTCACGCTGCCCGTACTGTTCATCATGATCAGCAATCACTACCCGATGACCTACGCCAACAAGCATGGCTGGCTGGTGCTGGCGGTGCTGATGCTGGCCGGCGTGCTGATCCGCCAGTTCTTCGTGCTGCGTCATCGCGGCCAGGTCAAGTGGTGGCTGCCGGCGGCGGGTGTCGCGCTGATCGGTCTCCTGATCGTGCTGATGGCCCCCAAGGCGGTCGATGCCAGCGGCGACAAGGTCAGCTTCGCCACCGTTCGCCAGGTCTTGGATCAGCGCTGCGTCAGCTGCCATGCCGACAAGCCCACCCACGAAGGTTTTGCCCAGGCACCCAAAGGCGTGATGCTGGAGACCCCCGAGCAAATCGCCCAGCACGCGCCCAAGATGGCAGAAACCATCGCCAGCGGCTACATGCCGCTCGCCAACCTGACCGAGATGACCGACTCGGAACGTGAAGCCATCGCCGTCTGGTTTGCCCAGGGCGCCCGCACCGCCGACTGACTCCAAACGACAAACATCCGGAAGAGACCGACATGAGCACCCACACCACAAACGCCGCCACTCGCAGCGACGCGGCGCTGGCCGAACTGTCCCGCCTGCCGCAGGACGCCTTCGTGGCCCGCCTCGAAGGCATCTTCGAGCATTCGCCCTGGATCGCCGAGCGCGCCTGGCGCGCCCGCCCCTTCGACGGCATCGCCACCTTGCATGCCGCGATGTGCGAGGTGGTCGACTCCGCAGCCACCAGCGAACAACTGGCCCTGATCTGCGCCCACCCGGAGCTCGCCGGCAAGGAAGCCGAGGAAGGCACACTCACCACCGCCTCCACTGGCGAACAGCGCGGCGCCGGGCTCGACCAATGCAGCAAGGACGAACTACAGCGCCTGCGCAAGCTCAACAGGCAATACCTCGATCGCTTCGGTTTTCCCTTCGTGGTCGCGGTCAAAGGCCTCACCCGGCATGAGATCATGGACCGCGTCGAGGCCCGCCTCGCCAATGACCGCGACACCGAACTGCGCACCAGCCTGCACGAAATCGGCAAGATCGCGCGCTTTCGGCTGGATGCGTTGTTCGGCTGATCTCGCACCCATGCAATAATCTGAACGGACCAAGCTCATGAACACCCCGCCCTATCCCCGCGACCTGATCGGTTACGGTCGCGAAGTGCCCCATGCGAACTGGCCGGGTCGCGCCCGCATTGCGGTGCAGTTCGTGCTCAATTATGAAGAAGGCGGCGAGAACTGCGTGCTGCATGGCGATCCGGGCAGCGAGCAGTTCTTGTCCGAACTGTTCAACGCCGCCAGCTACCCCGAGCGTCATCTGTCGATGGAAGGCATCTATGAATACGGCTCGCGCGTGGGGGTGTGGCGCTTTCTGCGCGAGTTCGAGCGTCGCGGCCTGCCGCTGACCATTTTCGGGGTATCGATGGCGCTCGAGCGCCATCCGGAGCTGACCGCCGCCTTTCGCGAACTCGGCCACGAGATCGCCTGCCACGGCTGGCGCTGGATCCACTACCAGCACACCCCCGAAGAAGTCGAACGCGATCACATGCGCATCGGCATGGAGATCATCGAGCGGCTCACCGGCGAGCGCGCGCTGGGTTGGTATACCGGGCGCGACTCGCCCAACACCCGGCGTCTGGTCGCCGACTATGGCGGCTTTCTGTATGACTCCGACTACTACGGCGACGATCTGCCATTCTGGACCGAGGTCCAGAAGACCAACGGCGAGACGGTGCCGCACCTGATCGTGCCCTATACCCTCGACACCAACGACATGCGCTTTGCACTGCCGCAAGGCTTCTCGCATGGCGATGAATTCTTCGAGTATCTGCGCGACGCCTTCGACGTGATGTATGCCGAAGGCGAGGAGCGCCCGGCGATGATGAGCATCGGCATGCACTGCCGTCTGCTCGGCCGCCCGGGGCGCTTCCGCGCGCTACAGCGCTTTCTCGACCACATCGAGAAGCACGACCGGGTGTGGGTGTGCCGGCGGGTCGATATCGCACGCCACTGGATCGAGCATCACCCCTACACCCCGAAATAGTTTTCTAAAGGCCAGACCCCCGTCTGGCCTTCTCGTTAGCAAGCCTCACACAAACCCAAAGGAGACTCACAACATGGCCAGCCACACCCCCGGCGCCCCCGTATTCGCCCCACCCGCCGATCTACCCGACTGGGCCCTGCGCTCGGTCGATCTCGCCAATCCGCGCCTGGGCGCACAGGCGCTCGTTGCGTCCGACGACTTCTTTGCCGAGGTCGCGCGCATGCTCAACCCCGAAGCGGCCCAGTTCGTGCCCGGCAAGTTCGATACCAACGGCAAGTGGATGGATGGCTGGGAGTCGCGCAGAAAGCGCGTCGCCGGCCATGATTGGGCGCTGGTGCGCCTGGGCTGCAAGGGCGTGATCCGCGGCTTCGATGTCGATACCAGCCATTTCGTTGGCAACTATCCGCCCGCCGTCTCGATCGAGGCCTGCGTTTCAGCCTCCGATGTGCTCGAGGACTTGAACGCCGCGACCTGGACCGAGATCCTCCCCGCGACGGCGCTCGGGCCCAGCAGCCATCACTTGTTCGAGTGTGCGAGCCAGGCGGCCTGGACCCAT
>JAEUNS010000147.1 GCA_016790005.1 Zoogloeaceae bacterium | reverse complement strand
TGCTCGTTGAACTGACTGCGCGAGGTTCCGGCGCGAACCGCCAGCGTATCGAAATGGGCGTCGAGTTCGTCTTGGTTCATGTGTTGCAAGCTCAATTGTCGTGATTGGTGACTAGATTCAGGTCGAGTTGGCCGCCTTCGCCGTCATCTCCACCACCGGCCGCGCTACCACGCTGGTTCTCCACGCCGAAGAGATATTCGGCCGTGATGTCGCCCGTCACGTAGCTGCCGTCGAAACAGGAGGTTTCGAAGAAATTGATCGTCGGATTGACCGCCCGGACCGCCGCCTTGAGGTCGTCGAGATCCTGGTAGATCAGCCCGTCCGCTCCGATCTCGCGGCAGATCTCGTCCTCGTCACGACCCGCCGCGATCAGCTCGCTGCGGGTCGGCATGTCGATGCCATAAACGTTGGCATAGCGTACCGGCGGTGCTGCCGAGGCGAGATAGACTTTGGTGGCACCGGCGTCGCGCGCCATCATCACGATCTCGCGACTGGTCGTGCCACGCACGATAGAGTCGTCCACCAGCAGCACACTCTTGCCCTTGAACTCCTGGGTGATCGTGTTGAGCTTCTGGCGCACCGACTTCTTGCGCACCGCCTGCCCGGGCATGATGAAGGTGCGACCGATGTAGCGATTCTTGACGAAACCTTCGCGATACGGGAGGCCCAGCCTGAACGCCATCTCCATTGCAGACGGACGGCTCGAGTCGGGAATGGGGATGACCACATCGATCTCGACATGGGGCATGGTACGACGCATGCGTTCGGCGAGAAACTCACCCATCTTCACCCGCGACTCGTACACTGAGATGCCATCGATCACCGAGTCGGGGCGTGCGAGATAGACGAACTCGAACATGCACGGTGCCTGAACGGTCTGGGTCGCACACTGGCGGCTGTGGAACACGCCCTGAGTGTCGATGAGTACCGCCTCACCCGGTGCCACGTCGCGGATCTTGCGAAAGCCGATCACGTCGAGCGCAACCGATTCGGACGCAACCATCCATTCGCTGCCCGCCATCGCCTCGTTGCGGCCGATCACCAGCGGCCGGATACCGTAGGGGTCGCGGAAGGCCAGCAGGCCATAGCCTGCGATCATGACCACCACCGCATAAGCACCACGGCAGCGCCGATGCACATTCGCAACGGCCCGGAACACTGCTTCTTCGTCAAGCTTGAAGCCACTCGACGCCGCCTGCAACTCATGGGCAAGCACGTTGAGCAACACCTCGGAATCCGAGTTGGTGTTGATGTGGCGCAGATCCGACATGAAGATCTCGCGCTTCAGTTCGGCGGCATTGGTCAGATTACCGTTATGCGCGAGCAGCAGCCCGAACGGCGAATTCACATAGAAAGGCTGTGCCTCGGCCGGGTTGCAGGCCGAACCCGCGGTCGGATAGCGCACATGCCCGATGCCCCAGTTGCCGACCAGGTTGCGCATGTTGCGGGTACGGAACACATCGCGGACGAGTCCCGGCCCCTTGTGCATGAAGTAGCGATCAGCTTCGCAGGTCGCAATTCCTGCCGCATCCTGTCCGCGGTGCTGCAGTACCTGAAGTCCGTCGTAAAGCAACTGATTTACCGGCGTGGTCGCAACCACTCCAATGATTCCACACATGGAACACCACCTATCTGAAGCGAATCTTCTCGGCCACCGCTTCCGGTAGCCAGGGTTTGGCGGCGATCACCGCCGTCTCCAGGGGGGGCGAGAGCAAGGCCTCCTGCCACCAGGGCTCATCTGCGGCCCCGACCAATCCCCCAAACAACACCAGCACCAGCGCAATGGCCAAACCGCGGGCAATACCAAAAAAGGTACCGAACAAGCGGTCGACCGGACCAAGGCCGGCCGCCTTCAGCAATTCTCGCAGCAGGAATCTCAACAGTGCGGCCAGCACCAGCACGCCGACAAATATCAGCGCACCTGCAGCAACCTGGCACCACAACGGGTCGGTGATCAGGTCTGCGAGCAGTGGAACCAGTCTCCCCGCGTACATCCAGGCCGCAAACCCGGCGACCAGCCAGGCGAACAGGGCGATCACCTCGCTCACCAGACCACGCCAGGTTCCCACTGCCGCCGACAAGGCCAGCAGTCCGAGAACAATATAGTCGAAAACCGTCATTGCGCTGTCAGCGTGATGTCACGACTGCACTCATGTTCAGCGCACGCAGTCGTTCTGCTGCACGGTCTGCCTCGTCCTTGCTCGCGAAAGGTCCTACCCGTACCCGCGTAACCGGACCCGCCCGCTCGGTGTACGAGGTGAAGCCGCGCTTGTTCAGATCGCCACTGAGCGAGGTGGCCTTGGTGGGTTCGCCGAACGCACCGACCTGAACCACATAGGCGCGGCCCGATGCCGGCCGCGGGGCATTGCTTGCAAGCTTGCCGTCGAGTATCGCCGCGACCCTTGCAGCCTCGTCAATGGGTGCAGGCGCGGTCGTCGGTGGTGTGACGGGCTTTGCAGCCTGGGTGGTCGCTGTGCCGACGGACTTGTCTGTCGGCTGGGCAGTCTGGGTCGGCGGGGCAATGACCTCGTCTGCCGGCGCCTCGGAGTCGTCGCTCGCCATTTCCTGCGGCGCGGGCACGAAGTCAGCGGCCGGGGGCGCCGGCAGCCGGTTACCGATGGGTTTGGCAAGCGTACTGTCGGCGTCGCGATCGGGAATGCTGACCTGGATCTCCTGGGCGGGGAAGCCGGGTTCGTCCTCCATCACCATGGGCAGCACGATGGCCGCCAGCAAGGCAAGCGCTGCGGCGCCGACCAGCCGGCGCCGGGAACGCTTCTGGAGATCAATGTTTTCGCTGTCTGTCACTGGAACGTCTCAGTGCCGGTCTGCCCGGATCACACCCAGGACATCCGATACGGAAAGAAAGGAACCGAAGACGACGATTCTATCACTCTCGGCAGCGCGCTCCCGCGCGACCCGATAGGCCTCGCCGGGCGTATCGCTGCAATGTATGTCTGCCGTGACGCCGGCAGCCGCGAGACGCTCGGCCAGCGCGCTGGCGCTGAGTCCGCGGGGGCCTGGCGTGCTCGCCAGCAGCCAGTGATCGACCCGGTCTTTCAGGCGCGCGACCACGCCTTCGACGTCCTTGTCGCGGAGCATGCCCATGACCGCCCAGGTCTCCGGAAAGAAGCCCATGTTGGAGAGATTCTCGGACAACACCCCCGCTGCCTGGGGATTGTGCGCGACATCGAGCACCACTGCGGGCTTGCCCGGCAAGACCTGGAACCGGCCGGGACACTCGACCAGCATCAAACCCTGGCGCACAGCCTGCATCGAAACCGGAACCCGCTCGCGCAAGAGATCGAGCGCAGTCAGCACCGCCGACGCATTCAGAAGCTGATTTGCCCCGCGCAGGGCCGGGTAGGCCAGCCCGCCACGACGAATCAACGCGCCGCTCGCCGGGGGCGCGGCATAGCGCCAGTATCCCCATTGCTGGCGATCGCCGCCAAAGCCAAAGTCGCGCCCACTGATCCATAACTGGGTGCCCAGCGCACGCGCATGCTCCACCAGCGCGGCAGGCGGCTGCGGATCACCGCACACCGCGGGCTTGCCGGCGCGAAAGATTCCGGCCTTCTCGAAACCGATCTGGTCCCGCGTATCGCCGAGGTAATCCATGTGATCCATCGCGACGCTGGTGACGATTGCGCAGTCGGAATCGAAGGCATTGACCGCATCGAGCCGCCCGCCAAGCCCGACCTCGAGCACGATCACATCGAGTGCCTCGGCGCAGAAGATGTGCCAGGCGGCGAGCGTACCGTGTTCGAAATAGGTCAGCGGCTCAGCCCCACGGGCAAGTTCGATCGCGGCGAAGGCGTCGACCAGTCTTGTATCGTCCGCCTCGACGCCGTTGATGCGAACGCGCTCGTTATAGCGCAACAGGTGGGGTGAGGTGTAACAGCCAACCCTGAAGCCGCCCGCGATCAGGATCGCTTCGAGCATCGCGCAAGTCGAGCCCTTGCCATTCGTCCCACCCACCGTGATGATCACCGCATCGGAACGGTCAGCCGTGCTGCCCAGCACCCGCGCCACGCGATCCAGCCCGAGTTGTATCGGCTTGCCGTGACGATGGTCCAGCAGTTCCAGCCAGCCGGCGAGCGTCGCCGGCAAATTTGCTTGCACCAAGATCGTTCAACCTTCCTGTGCCGGCTGGCGAGTGAGAAGTGATAGCAAATCGGCGATCTTGTCGCGCATATTGCGGCGATCGACGATCATGTCGATCGCTCCCTTGTCGAGCAGAAACTCTGCCCGCTGAAAACCCTCGGGCAGGGTCTCGCGCACGGTCTGTTCGATGACTCGCGGGCCTGCGAACCCGATGAGCGCGCCCGGTTCGGCGATCACGACGTCACCCATGAACGCAAAGCTCGCCGACACGCCACCCATGGTCGGATCGGTCAGCACGCTGATGAACGGGAGCTTGCGGCGCGACAACTGGGTCAGCGCAGCCGTCGTCTTGGCCATTTGCATCAGCGACAGCAGGCCCTCCTGCATGCGTGCGCCACCGGTAGCGGTAAAACATATGAAGGGGATGCGCTGCTGCTCGGCGACCTGCACACCGCGCACGAAGCGCTCGCCGACCACCGCCCCCATCGAGCCCCCCAGAAAATCAAACTCGAAGCAGGCCACCACCGCCGGTTGACCGCGAATCTTGCCCTGAATCACCACCAGTGCATCGTCTTCGCCGGTTTCTTCCTTGGCGGCCGACAGGCGCTCGGTATATTTGCGCGAGTCCTTGAACTTCAGCGCGTCGACCGGCAGCACCGAGTCGCCGATCTCGCTACGCCCATCGGCATCGAGCAGCGTCTCGAGACGAGCCCTGGCGCGCAGACGCTGATGATGGCCGCACTTCGGGCAGACGAGTTGGTTGCTCTCGAGATCGGTCCGGTAGAGCACGGCCTCGCAGGCTGGGCACTTGCTCCACAAGCCCTCGGGGATCGATTTCTTGACCGCCGAATCGTCCTTCTTGATACGGGGCGGCAACAGTTTGCTGAGCCAGCTCATCGCGGCACTCCCGGCAGTTGATCGAGTGCTACGCGAATACCGGCCACGAAACGGGTGACATTCGCGATCAGTTGGTCGGGCTTGCTCTGGTTGATCTCTTCGATGATGCGGCTGCCGATCACGACCGCATCGGCCACTTCACCAATTCGCTTGGCCGATTCCGCATCGCGGATGCCGAAGCCGACCCCGACCGGCAGGCCGACCCGGGCACGAATCTGGGGAATGCGCCGCGCGACTTCGTCGAAGTCGAGCGCACCGGAACCCGTCACGCCCTTGAGCGAGACGTAGTAGATGTAGCCACTGCCGATCCGCGCGACATCGTCGAAGCGCGCCTCGGTCGAGGTCGGCGCGAGCAGAAAGATCGGATCAAGGCTCACCGCCTTGGCCTGCTCGGCGAAGGTCGCGCACTCCTCGGGCGGATAATCGACCACCAGCACACCATCGACGCCTGCCTTGGCCGCCTGCGCCACGAATGCGCTCACGCCCATCGCCTCGATCGGGTTCGCATAGCCCATCAACACCACCGGCGTTTCGGCGTTGTCAGCGCGAAACGCCACGACCTGCGCGAGCACCTTGCGCAACGTCATGCCCTGCGCCAGTGCCCGCTCGGAAGCGCGCTGAATCGTCGGTCCGTCTGCCATCGGGTCGGAAAACGGCACGCCGAGCTCGATGATGTCGGCCCCACCTTCAACCAGGGCATGCATGAGCGGCACGGTGAGTTCGGGACTGGGGTCGCCGGCGGTAATGAAGGGAATGAGCGCGCGACGACCGTCTGCTGCAAGCCGCTTGAAGCAATTCTGGATTCTGGACATATGGGGATCACGAGAATGCCAGGCCGCACAGCGGCCCGGCGTGAATCAAAGACTGAGCCCGGAGTGCTCGGCGACGGTATGCATGTCCTTGTCGCCGCGACCGGAGAGATTGACCAGCAGGATTTTGTCGCGCGGCAGGGTCGGCGCCAGCTTGGCAGCGTGAGCCAGCGCGTGGGATGTTTCCAGCGCCGGGATGATCCCCTCCAGCCGACACAGGCTATGGAAGGCCTGCAGTGCCTCGGCATCGGTAACGCTCACGTAAGTCGCGCGCGCGCTGTCCTTGAGCCATGCATGCTCCGGACCCACACCCGGGTAGTCGAGACCGGCCGAGATCGAGTGGGTCTCGATGATTTGCCCGTCCTCATCTTGGAGCAGGTAGGTGCGGTTGCCATGCAGCACGCCCGGGCGGCCGGCAGTCAGGGTTGCCGAATGGCGACCGGTGGCAATGCCCTCGCCCGCCGCCTCGACGCCCACCAGT
>JAEUNS010000120.1 GCA_016790005.1 Zoogloeaceae bacterium | reverse complement strand
CCTTGCGTGTCGGTGCCAGACCCCATCAGCGTGACCACCGTCCCGTAGGTACGGGCAGCAGCGGCAGCCCCCTGCGAAATCGGGCATATCATCGCCAGCCCCTGCTGGTTGAAGACCTTGCCGCTCAGGACGAGACCGAAGTGCGGGCCGTTCATCTCGCGACCAGAAGCGGGGTCAAAGTCGAGGTGCACGATGTCGCCACGGTTCGGCAGGTACGCCATCAGCTCTTCTCCAAGCCTACCGGCGGCATGTCTTCCCAGCCCTCGGCACGTGGCAGCCCTTGCGGCATTTCGGCCATCAGGTCGGCCAGCTTGTAGCGCGGGCGGGTCGGCGCCTCCACCGTCATCTTCTTGCCCAGAAGATGAAGCTCCACCTGGGAGCCTTCGCTCAGACCGTTCTGTTCGATAAACGCCTTGGGCACCGTCATCACGAGCGAGCCACCAGCTTTGCGCAGCGTTTGCAGCATGTGCGTCTCCTAGTTGGGAGGTTCTATTTTAGTATAACTTTGCGTTCTATTTGAGTAGGACCATGCGGGCTGCCGAAGGCCGCAAATTCCGCTTGACGGCCTTCAGCCTCCAACTATGTTGAACTTATGCCGCGGCTGAGACTGTCGTCGGCCTGCTTCCCCGCGTACATCGATCGCCGAAGAGGGCAGGACGCTTGGCTGATTCGTCAGCGGTGAGCAGGCGGCACGTGCTTGATCGTGAGCGCCAGTTTTGGCGGTTGAACGAGAGCACGGAATCCACGGCGGCCCCGGCGCTCGGCAGTACGCCGAACATCTTGGCCAACCGCAGCGCCCTAATTCAAACGTTGGGCGGCTATCTCGCAATGGATGCGGAGATAGGTAATCCGCTTGGTTCAGGCATCCATTCGAATCAAGGAGCAAAAAAATGGCAAAGCTACTGAGAACGTCTGCCGCCGCCATCGCGGTTCCGCTCGTACTGGCCCTGATGATCGACACTGCCGCTGCTGCATGCAATTCCGGTTATGTCTGGCGCGACGCCCAGGATGGTGACGGCGTCTGTGTAACGCCCGACGAGCGGGCCGAAGCAAAGGCGCAGAACGCCAATGCCGCGAACAACCGGAAAGTCGGGGGCGGCGCCTACGGGCCAAACACTTGCCGCGATGGATATGTTTGGCGCGAGGCATTTGCTGGCGATGTCGTCTGCGTGACGCCGCATGAACGCGAGAAGGCAATGCATCAGAACGCGGAGAGCCCACGACACACTGCCAACTGACGAAGTGGCGTCAGGAGTCGCGCCTTGTCGGTGCATGGTGGATGGGGATGGGCACCTCGTCGTCGGGACCCGGAAGATCGGGGCATGTCTTGCGGTATGGCTTGTCGCCCATGACCGCCCCCCATTCGTGGTGGGTCAGGTTGCGGTTGACAACGCCGCAGGCGTATTCGGGGCTTTGGTGATACTTTGCCCGCGACCACCAAAGCCGCACGACTGGACCGCTCGCCGAGGCGAAAAAGTCGCCGTCCGGGCTGTAGGCAATGCTCCTGACCGTGGAGCCGAATGGCGGAATTGGGTACGCCTGACCAGCTCGTTCGCCGGAGATGCCCCCCACCTCCCCGGGTCGATGGAGGTGCCATAGCCAGAATGCCCCCTCGCTATCTCCGGAAGCGAGGTATTTGCCGTCGGGGCTGAAGGCGAGACTGACCACGCTCGCGCTGTGCCCTTCATGCGAGTTGCCAAGCGGTGCACCGCTCGTGGCTTCCCAGAACTGCAGGCTCGTATTGCCGGTACCCGTCGAAGCCAGGTACCGGCCGTCGGGGCTGATGGCGATGCATCTTAGGGCCTCATCGTGGCCACGAAACGCTTTGGTGAGGCAATCCATGGGTTTCCCGTCGCCTTTCAATGTCGTGGCACCCAATGCCTCTCCGTTTTCAGCGTTCCACTGGCGTAAGGTTCGATCGAGGCTTACCGAGGTGAGGCGCTTGCCATCTGGACTGAATGCGAGATAAACCACGCGGTCCTTATGGCCATCGAGTGGTTTGCCCAGCGCCTCACCACTACCGGCGTCCCAAAGGCGCAAAGCGTTGCCGGCGCTCGCCGACGCAATGCGCTTTCCATCGGGGCTGAAGGCAAACGGCGCCCGGAAGCCGCGTTTCTCATCCAGGAGCTCACCCTGGAACGTCATGGTCCCGACATCCCAGACGCTGAGAACTCCGCTAGTCTCAGCGGAGGGGCCGATCGCGTCGGCATATGACCAGATCGCGAGGCGCTTGCCGTCAGCACTGAACGCGATATCCGCTATGAAGCGTTTCCCGCCTTCGCTCAGTGCGCCAACAAGCTGTTCGCGTTCCATATCCCAAAGCACCACTTCGGCATCATCCATCGAGGCCAGGTGCTTGCCGTCGTGACTGAACACTACCTTCTCGACGTAACGGCCATGAGCTCGCAGCATCGATTTGAGCGGCGTGTCCAGAGCCGTTTCCAGAACGCCCTGCGCCTCGGGCGTCGGAGCTTCCCTGACGGCTTCGAGCGCAAGCAGCAGCTTTTCATCTTCAACCGCGCGATCCGCAGCGATGGCGAAGCGCCCGGCGTTGGCCCGCCGGGCTTCCTGCTCGGCGACCCAAAACTGCCAGCTCGCGAACACCGCCACCAGCGCAACGACGAAGAGGAGCCTCCGGGTTTGGCGCAGGCTGCGCTTCTGGACTTCGGCGGTTCGCTTCTGCTCATCCGCAAGCCGTTCGGCATCCCGGATCCGCCGCTCCTGCGCCTCCCTCTCGGCTGCCTCTCGCAGCTGTTGCGCTGCGGTGCAGGCGCTGAGGTAGGTCCATTCGACGGACGCTTCGGGTAAGGAGAAACGCGGGTTCGCCACCAGGGTCTCGCCGTCCTTCAAGCGCCCGTCGCGGTGTAACAAGAGCTCATCCTGCCGGCCGCCTTGATCCCAGTCCTCGGCGGCGCGCTGCAGGCTTTCCAGCAGACGCAGCTTGTCGCGGTCTTCAGCGAGCCAGGCGCTGAGCTGCGGCCAGGTGCGCAACAAGGCTTCATGCGCCACCTCCATGGTCTCCTTGTGATCGGAATCGCGGTCAGTGACCAGCAGGCGCGCATCGACGAAGCGACGAAGCAAGGGCATCGCACGACGCGGCAGGTCGTCGAACAATGCGCGGCGGCGCGCATAGCCTCCCTCCGCATTGATCCGAACCAGCGTCGGCACAAATGCGGCACGAAGTGCCTCGAGTTCATCCGGCGCCGGGTTTGCCTCGGTGATGATTCGCTCCGCTTCTTCCCGAACAGCGCCTTCGAGCCGGCCCAAGGATTCGTACTCGTCGATCGACAGGCAACCGTTGCTGCCGAAGCGCTCGTAGAGCCGGCGCAGGGTAAAGGCCAGCAGCGGCAGCGCATCGCGCGTGCCCGTGTCGCTCACCATTGCTGCGACCAGGCCGTCGTCCAGGCGCAAGCCCGCCAGTCGGGCGGGCCCCTGGATGATCTCAGGAAAGCTCTTGAGGGGCATCGGGTCCACAGGCACGGCTTGATACCGGAAATGGTGCGAATACTCGCTGTCCTGAAGCACCGGATGCTTCTGGAACTCGCCGAGAAAATCCGAGCGCAGGGTGGCGAACGCCATCAGTCGCCGGTCACCGCTTTCGAGCGCAGCCCGCAGCAGCCGAAGAAAGCGCGTGCTCGCCTCTGCGGGTGTGTAGCCAAACAGCTCTTCGGCCTGGTCGATGGCCAGCAGTACAGTGGTTTCCGGCTGCTTTGCGGCAACGGCCAGGTCGCGTGCAAGCCCCTGCAGGACGAAGCCATCCGCGGGAGTCCGGCTTGTCGCTTGCCACAACAGGGTTCGAATCGTGCTCCAGTCCCGCGGCTGCCCGCTGGCCTGGAAGGCTGCGGCCAGCGCCACCGCCAGTTCGTCAAGCGGCTCGATCTGGGGTCGGAAAGGCGGCACCGGCAGCCATTCGGCAAGTCTCTTCTTGAGCCGTGGAATTATGCCCGCCCGGGCCAGCGACGATTTGCCGCTGCCCGAGGCGCCGAGCAGCAGCACGAAGCGTCCGGCTTCGTTGCCCTGGCGCCGAATGGCATCCAGGGTTTCGAGAGTCTTGAGAATGTCATCACCACGACCGAAGAAGATCGCCGCGTCCGGCTCCTGAAAGGCGAGCAGGCCGGGATAAGGCGCACGTTTGGGGTCCCAGTCGAAAACATCGAGCGGATCGAGGCCGCGCGCCAGCAGACCGAGTCTGAGCCGCTCATAGCCCTCCGCCGACTCGGCAGTGAGATCAATGTGCTGGATATCGCTAAAGACATCGCCTGCTTCACAGGGCCGCACCTTGACTGGGAAGATCGCTTTGCCACGCTCCCGCGCCTGCACCAGCTCGGCAAAACACCACTTCGAAGCCAGCCAGTCGGGCGAAAGCAGCGCGATCACGGCCTGGCACTGGCGCAGCTTCGCATAGAGCGTCTGCTCCCATGCGGCACCGCCCCGGATGCCCACGCCTGGGTCGAAATCAAGAAAGAGGGACGTATGACCCTGGCCCTCGAGCCAGGCCTTCATTTGCGCCGCAGCCGGGTTATCGGCGCTGCTGTGACTGATGAATATCGCGCTCATTGTGCCCTCGCGATTGATGCGGCGTCAGGCCTCAGACCTTGCCTCGCCAGCAGGCGCTCGACAATGTCGCGGTAGAGCGCGGTTTCGCGGCCGTTCGCGGCCACCATGAGCAGTGCGCGCCCAACAAGTCGATTCCACCGTTCCCGGCTTCCTAAACTATTCTAGATTCGCGGAGGGCTCTCGGCGACCCGGGAATACGCTCGGGGGTTCCGGTTCAGCAGCGAGTTTAGAAGTCGTTGCCGTGGACAGCTTTCAGACTTGCACCCGAAGCCGGGTTTGCTTACCGACTGGGAGGCCCTGCTTGCCCACCTTCCGACGTGAACAGACCAGGCGCGATTTCAGTCAGAACATCCAGCGTACAGGCGCGTTGCAATGCAATCTCGAGAGTCGTCCTGTCGAGCACGCGAAAACTGCCCTTCGAACATTCGAGGTAGGGGCGGCCGTCCGGACCGTCATGAAAGCGCACCTGTGCAATGGCGCGCAGGCACTGGCGTAGAAAGCCGAGATTGTTGCGGACCGCCATTGCGTCGCCGTCCGGGTAGACCTCCTCACGACACCGGGCATTGATGTTGATCTTCTGGTAGCGGTCGATATTGACCAGGCCCTCGGGGTCAAAGACCGACATGCAGCTACGATCACCCGTCGCAATCGGCGTGGGAAACTCTCCGATGGGTACGCGGTTGTCGAGGAAGTAATAGCGAAAATCGGCATTTGTATAGCCGAGCCATCGGAAGAACACGCTCGGCATGCCGCTGTAGGCTTCGACGCAGTGCCCGAGAAAATCCTCCACCGCCTTGTATCGTCCGCGCTCGAGCGCGCGCAGCCATCCGCGCTCCACGGTTTCTTCGGGCGGAGTCACGATGAAATACATGTGGATCGCTGAAACATAGCGGGCGTAGGTGCTCTGCAACACGCGCCCAACTTCCTGGGTCGAGAAGCTGTCGAACCGGAAGCGGTCCACGAGCAAATGGGGAATGGCCTGAACGCGCCGCGCCTGGTCCCTGATGTAGCGATCGAGCTTGGCGTCGATCACCATCACTTCGCGACTGGTCAGGTGACCCGCGTACTTGTATGCGTCACCGAGCGCCTCGTAATCGAGTAGCAAACGTCGCCAGACATCCGGGCTGATGGTCGCATAGCCGTCCGGCTCGATTTCGCTATCGTGCATGAGGCGCTTCACCATGGGGCGTATCGAACTCTTTCCCGCCGCAGAAGGCCCCTTGAGGCTGACCAGAACCGGTGCGGCGCGAATGGGTACGCGCGGATAGCCTTCGCGTTCAATCGCCGTGGCAACCAGCGCTTCGATTTCGGCACCGATCAGGCGACTGCCATAGGTGTTGCAAACATGGCGTGTGACGACTTCGGTGAGCAAGGCGCGGTCGGCCCCAAGGCGACCCCGTGCCGCGAGCACGGCGCCCAGCACACGGTAAAGACTTCTGAATAGCGCGCGCTCGAACACGTCGCTTGCGGCAAGCCCCTCAGTCCTGAAGCCCGTGACCACTTGATGATCAAGTTCGGCGGACGTCGAGCCAGCGCCCCCCATCGCGGGTTTCGGCTTGAACCAGCGCCCGAATATTGATGCCGGACGCGCCGCCTCCGGGGGCGGATCGAGCCGCTCAGCCAGGATCGCCCGGACGCGTTCATTGACGCGCTCACCCAGGGCGGCGTGGATCTGCTCGAATCTTTCGAGGCAAGGCGCAACGTCCTTGGACAGAATATTGCCGGCAATCCTGCGAAAGTTCTGCCCGAACAGCTCTTCGGTCCGCCCCTCGGGCACCGCGATATCGGCGGTAACCCGGACGATGACCTCGTGCAAGGCAAGGCGCGACGGGCGGAACCGAACCAGTTCTTCATGCGCAAGACCTGTGAAACTGCACAGCTCTTCCACCCGCTCGGACTCGGGGAAGACGCACTCCGCCCGCCGAATGGTTTCCAGCGCCAGAAAGTGCCGCGGAATCTTGCTTGAGACGCCGGGATCCCAAGCACTCCCGGGCAAGGGTGCATGCCCACCTTCCATACTCGAACGCCCTCCTGTCGTCATCACCGCCGCCTTCAATCAAGCGCCAAGCATCGGACGCCCGAACGAACGAGGAGCAATCCAGCGCATTGTGGCATACCCCGTCAGGTACAAGCGCTCTCCGGTTTCGAACGC
>JAEUNS010000111.1 GCA_016790005.1 Zoogloeaceae bacterium | reverse complement strand
GACTGGGCGCGTCGCTGGATGCGGCCCGATGCCTGGCCGGCAGAGGATCTCGCCGCGTTCGACCGGGCACTGGCCGGGCTGCAAGCTTCCAAGCGCGAGCCGCCAGCGGCGCGAACACTCGCGCAACGATGCACCGGTGCGCGTGGGTTGCTGATGCGGCAAGTGTTGTTTACGTTACTTCAGACCTTGTCGCTGCTGACCGCCGCGCTGGTGTCTGCCTGACGCCTTCGGAATCAACGCAATGGCCTTAGAACGACTCGTAGGATCAGCCCTGTGTGGGGCGGCCAAACTCATCACCGGCGCCCGCGCGATCTGGCGCGGCTGCACCCCCGAGGTGCGCCAGCGGGTGTACTTCGCCAACCACCGCAGCCATGCGGATTTCGTGCTGCTGTGGGCGTCGTTGCCGCCGCGCCTGCGTCGCCGCACCCGGCCGGTCGCGGGAGCCGACTACTGGCTCACCAGCACGCTGCGCAGCTACATGGCCGAACGGGTGTTTCGTGGGGTGTTGATCGACCGAACCGCCGCGCGCGACGAGGTCGACCCGGTCGCAATGATGAGCGCGGCGCTCAAAGGGGGCGACTCGCTGATCATCTTCCCGGAAGGGACGCGCAATCTGGACGATGGTCTGTTGCCGTTCAAGAGCGGTATCTACCATCTTGCGCGCGCCAATCCGGGGGTCGAGCTGGTTCCGGTGTGGATCGAGAACCTCGGCAGGGTGATGCCCAAGGGCAGCTTCATTCCGGTGCCGGTGCTGTGCTCGCTCACGTTCGGTCAGCCGATGGAAGTGCAGCCGGAAGAGAGCAAGGATGACTTTCTGCAGCGTACGCGGGCAGCGCTGCTTGCGCTTGCGCCCGCCGAGGACTGAACCCAATGAATGTCAGCGCGACCCTGTTCAATCTGTTTGCCGGCATCTTCGCGGTGCTCGCCCTCGCCAGCGTGGTCGGCGCGGCGCTCAAGCTGCGCGTCGCAAGCGAAGCGCCCAACGCTTCGATCGACAACCTGAATGCCCGTCTCAAGGCCTGGTGGGTGATGATCGGCCTGATCGCGCTGGCGATCTGGGCAGGGGACTTGGGGGTGATCCTGCTGTTCGGGTTCATCTCGTTCCAGAGCCTGCGCGAGTTCGTGTCGCTCACCCATACCCGGCGTGGCGACCATCGAGCGCTGATCTGGAGCTTTTATGTGTTTCTGCCGCTGCAGTACATCCTGGTCGCAAACCACTGGTATGGCCTGTTCGCGATCCTGATTCCGGTTTACGCGTTTCTGCTGTTGCCGATTTCGGCCTCGTTGGGCGCCGATACCACCCGCTTTCTCGAGCGCGCAGCCAAGGTCCAGTGGGGTTTGATGATCTGCGTGTATTGCATCTCGCATGTGCCGGCCCTGCTGACCCTCGAGATCGAGGGCTACGCCGGTGCCAATGCACTGCTGATCGTGTTCCTGGTGCTTACCGTGCAGTCGAGCGACGTATTCCAGTATGTGTGGGGCAAATTGCTGGGCAAGCGCAAGCTCGCCCCGGCGATCTCGCCTTCGAAAACACTCGAGGGGCTGATCGGCGGCGTGGTGAGCGCGACCCTGGTCGGTGCAGCCTTGTGGTGGATCACCCCATTCACGCCCCTGCAGGCCGGGCTGATCGCGCTGCTCATCAACATCATGGGTTTCTTCGGTGGCTTCGTGCTGTCGGCGATCAAGCGCGACCGCAATGTCAAGGACTGGGGCAGCATGATCGAAGGCCATGGTGGCATGCTCGACAGGGTCGATTCGATCAGCTTCTCTGCCCCAATCTTCTTTCACATCGTGCGCTACTGGTGGGGCTGAATGCTGCAGCTTGACGCGCCGCTCGCCCAGTCCATCGTCGATCGTGCGATGGCGATCATACACAGCAATGTGAACGTGATGAACCACCGCGGATTCATCATCGCCAGCGGCGATCCGGCGCGGATCGGCGCGCAGCACGAGGGCGCCTTGCTGGTGCTGGCGCAGGGACGAACGGTCGAAATCGACGCCGACCTTGCCCGCCGTCTTCATGATGCAAGGCCGGGCATCAACCTGCCCCTGCATGCCGAAGGTGCCATCGTGGGGGTGGTCGGTCTCAGCGGCGAGCCGGATCAGATCCGGCAGTACGCCGAGCTGTTGCAGATGGCTGCCGAAACCATGCTCGAGCAGGCGCGGCTGATGCAGTTGCTGGCGCGTGATGCGCGCCTGCGCGAAGAACTGGTGCTGCAGCTCATCGGTGCTGGCGAGGCAAACATGCCGGCGCTGGACGACTGGGCGCGCCGGATCGGAGTCGACCTTGGCCTGACCCGCATCGCGGTGGTCATCGAAATCGACTCGCGCGATGTCGATGCGATCCTGAGCGAACAGCAGCGTCTGCAGGCATTGCTTGGGTCGCTGGACGGGCGCAATCTGGTGGCGAGCGCAAAGCTGGGTGAGCTGGTGTTGCTCATGCCGGCCTCGGATGCGCGCGGGGTCTGGAGCTTGCCGATGCAGCGCAAGCACATCCATGCCTTACACGCGCGTCTTGGCGAAGCCAGCGCGGTCAGGATTCGACTCGCGTTGGGCGGTTATTTCCCCGGCCCTCTGGGCTTGCTGCGCTCGTATCGCTCGGCCCTCACCAGCTTGCAGGTGGGGCGGCAGCGTCAATCGCAACTGGCAGTGCATTGCTATGCCGACCTCACCCTGCCGGTGTTGTTGGCCGGCCTCGGCGAGGGCTGGCAGGCAGACGAGCTGCGCCGTCCGCTCGAGCGACTTGGCGAGCACGATCGACGTGGGCAGTTGCGCGACACGCTCAGCGCCTGGTTTGCCCATGACATGAAGGTTGCGGCGACCGCCAATGCCTTGAACCTGCATCGCAATACCCTCGACTACCGGCTCGGTCGAATCGCTGCGGCGACCGGCCTCGACCTGGGCAGGCTGGATGATTGTCTGTTGCTGTACATCGGCCTGCAACTGCATGTGTCCGTCGATGAAATTGAGTAAATGCACTAAATTGAATAAATATTCGTGATTTCTATTGTGTATATCAACGAAGACGCGCCGTAACTTGTGATCTATGATTGATTCCAGCCCTGTGTCATGGGGTGAACTTCAAAAATCACCAGGATGTCCGCCATGAAGATCGTAATTGCCCCTGATTCCTACAAGGAGAGCCTGTCGGCGCTGGAGGTTGCGCAAGCAGTCGAAGCCGGCTTTCGCCAGATCTTTCCGACCGCCGACTACTGCTGCCTGCCGGTGGCGGATGGCGGCGAGGGCACGGTCGATGCAATGGTTGCGGCCACCGGCGGGCGTCGCATCGAGGC
>JAEUNS010000016.1 GCA_016790005.1 Zoogloeaceae bacterium | reverse complement strand
CGTGATCGGCTCGAGCCTGTCGATTGCGCTGCGCAATGCGCTGCTGCTGATCGGCGGGCTGATGATGATGTTCACCACCAGCCTCAAGCTCACCGGCCTGACCCTGATCGGCGTTCCGCTGGTGATCGCGCCAATCATCTTCTACGGCCGCAAGGTGCGACGTCTCGCGCGCGAGAGCCAGGACCGCATCGCGAACCTGGGCAACCGCATCGACGAAACCATTCACGAAATCCGCATCGTGCAGGCATACGGGCATGAACAGACCGATCGTAGCGATTTCGCGGAACTGGTCGCCCGCAGCTTCGCCACCGCACAATTGCGCATCCGCAACCGCGCCACCCTGGTCGCCGCGGTGTTGCTGCTGGTGTTCGGCGCGATCGCGTTCATTCTGTGGATCGGCGGCCATGACGTACTGGCCGGCGAGATCAGCGCGGGCCAGCTTTCCGCCTTCGTCTTTTACGCTGCCCTGGTCGCAGGCAGCATCGGAGCGCTTTCCGAGGTTTGGGGTGACCTGCAACGCGCCGCCGGCGCGAGCGAGCGCCTGATGGAGATTCTGGCCACGCGCCCGGAAATCGCCGCGCCCGCCGAACCGCTCACCCTGCCCTCGCCGGCCCGTGGCGAGATCGTGTTCGACCGGGTCGGCTTCACTTATCCCGGTCGTCTCGACCAGCCCGCGCTCGACGGTTTCAGCGTAGACATCCGACGTGGCGAAACTGTCGCACTGGTCGGCCCCTCCGGCGCCGGCAAGACCACGGTGTTCCAGCTCCTGCTGCGATTCTACGATCCGGCGAGCGGAGTGATCAGTATCGATGGTGTGCCGATCGATGCGGCCGACCCGCACGCGGTTCGTAGCCGAATCGCACTCGTGCCTCAGGAGCCGGTCATATTTGCGACGAGCGTGCTCGAGAACGTGCGCTACGCCCGGCCCGAGGCCACGCTCGACGAGGTCCGGCAGGCCTGCGTGGCGGCCTGGGCCGACGAGTTCGTGCGCCAACTGCCCAGCGGCTACGACACCAACCTGGGCGAGCGTGGCGTCAAGCTCAGTGGCGGCCAGCGTCAACGGATTGCGATTGCGCGCGCGATGCTGGCCGATCGGCCGATCCTGCTGCTCGACGAAGCCACCTCGTCACTCGACGCCGAGAGCGAAAGGGTCGTGCAGGCTGCGCTCGAAGAACTGATGGCCAGGCGCAGCACCCTGGTGATCGCGCATCGCCTCGCGACGGTACAAAGGGCCGACCGGATCGTGGTCATGGATCAGGGGCGGGTCGTGGAAACCGGCACGCATTCTTCACTTGTCGCGGCAAATGGTCTTTACGCCCATCTGGCCAAACTGCAGTTCGTCGCTTGATTGGGCACCCGGCCTTCCGTGCACCTCAACCGTGGTGTCCGGGCGGGCCGAATTGCTGCCCAGCCGGAGCAGCGCCGAACTGAATGCAGGGCTTCCAGTGGTATCCTTGGCGCATCTGCTTCAACCACAAAAACAGGACTCCATGGCTCAATATGTAATGTCGATGCTGCGGGTGAGCAAGACCGTGCCGCCCAAGCGCCAGATCATCAAGGACATCTCGCTATCCTTTTTCCCCGGAGCAAAGATCGGCCTGCTCGGCCTCAATGGCTCTGGAAAGTCGACCGTGCTGCGCATCATGGCCGGGGTCGACAAGGAGTACGACGGCGAGGTGCAACACCTTGCCGGTCAACGCATCGGCTACCTCGCGCAGGAGCCCGAGCTCGACCCGGCCAAGACCGTCAAGCAAGAGGTCGAATCAGGGCTGGGCGAAATCGTCGAGGCGCGCCAGAAGCTCGAAGAAATCTACGCGGCCTATGCCGAGCCGGATGCCGACTTCGACAAGCTCGCCGAAGACCAGGCACGCTACGAGAACATCCTCGCGTCGGCCGGCTCCGACATCGAGACCCAGATGGAAATCGCCGCCGATGCGCTGCGCCTGCCGCCGTGGGATGCGGTGATCGGCAAGCTCTCGGGGGGCGAGAAGCGCCGGGTTGCGCTATGCAAGCTGCTGCTGTCGAAGCCCGACATGCTGCTGCTCGACGAACCCACCAACCACCTCGATGCCGAGTCGGTCGAATGGCTGGAGCAGTTCCTGACCCGCTTCCCCGGCACCGTGGTCGCGGTGACCCACGATCGCTACTTCCTCGACAACGCCGCCGAATGGATTCTGGAACTCGACCGCGGCCACGGCATCCCGTGGAAGGGCAATTACTCGTCCTGGCTCGAACAAAAGGGCGACCGTCTGGCGCAGGAATCCAAGCAGGAGGCGGCGCATCAGCGCGCAATGAAGACCGAGCTCGAATGGGCACGGTCGAACCCCAAGGCACGCCAGGCAAAGTCCAAGGCCCGCCTCGCACGCTATGAAGAAATGACCACGGTCGAATACCAGAAGCGCAACGAGACCCAGGAGATCTTCATTCCGCCGGGCGAGCGGCTGGGCGACAAGGTCATCGAGTTCACCGAGGTCTCGAAGGCCTTCGGCGACAAGCTGTTGATGGACAAGGTGAGCTTCAGCATTCCGCCCGGCGCGATCGTTGGCGTGATCGGCCCCAACGGCGCCGGCAAGTCAACCCTGTTCAAGATGATCGAAGGACGCGACAAGCCCAACAGCGGCGAGGTGGTGATCGGCCCAACGGTCAAAATCGCCGCGGTGGACCAGAGCCGTGAAGGGCTGGCCAACGACAAGACGGTGTTCGATGCGATTTCGGACGGCGCAGACATTCTCACCGTTGGGCGCTTCGAAATGGCCAGCCGCGCCTATATCGGGCGCTTCAACTTCAAGGGCGGCGACCAGCAGAAGATCGTCGGCAACCTGTCGGGTGGCGAGCGCGGCCGGCTGCACCTTGCCAAGACCCTGATCGCCGGTGGCAACGTCCTGCTCCTGGATGAACCTTCGAACGATCTCGATGTGGAAACCCTGCGCGCGCTCGAGGACGCATTACTCGAATTTGCCGGCTGCGCGATGATCATCTCGCACGACCGCTGGTTCCTGGACCGCATCTGCACCCACATCCTGGCTGCTGAAGGCGATTCGCAATGGACGTTCTACGCCGGCAACTACCAGGAATACGAGGCCGACAAGAAGAAGCGGCTGGGCGAAGAAGGCGCAAAACCCAAGCGCATCCGCTACAAACCGATCAGCCGCTGAATCCAGTCTGCCATTGCGCCGGTGCAGGCAAGGCACCGACACAGTGGCGATTGGCGATGAAGGGAGGGGCACGATGGGGGTGACAATGCTGTTGGCGAAGAGCGATACGGGCGCCGCATGAAGATGTCGCGCTCGCGCCGCATCCTGCTTGTCGAAGATCAACCCGCCGACGCGGGACTGATCACCGTATTGCTGCGCGTCGGCAAGAGCGTGACAGACACCGCCGCACCCACCGTGATCTGGGCCAGGTCACTCGCCGAAGCGAAGGCCGAAACCGAGCGCGACACACCCGACGTCATCCTGCTCGACCTTAGCCTCCCTGACTCCAGGGGCATTGCGACGATCGAAACCGTACATGGATGGTTTCCCGATACCCCGATCGTGGTGCTGACAGCCCACGAAGACGTGGGCCTTTCGATCAGGGCACTCGAGGCCGGTGCGCAGGACTACCTGGTCAAGGGCGACTTCGACCCCAAGGACCTCGCCCGAACGCTGCGCCATGCGCTTGCCCGGTCGCAACTCGAAGAGCGGGTGCGCCTGCAGGAGATCGCACTCAATGCCGCGCCCAATGCGATCGTGATTACCGACCCTCATGACCGCATCCAGTGGATCAACCCCGCCTTCACCACGATGACCGGCTTCACGCTGGCCGATTCCGTGGGTCGCACCCGCGACGAACTTGCCGCCATTGCCAATGGTGACGAACCGAGTGCGCCCGATACACCGGAGCTTGGACTTCACGCCAAACCGATTTCTGCCGGCGACACCTCGGGCGAGTTCGTGCGCCAACGCAAGGACGGCAGTCGCTATGACGAAGAACACCGGGTAACCCCGGTTCGCGACCGCCACGGCCATTTGCTGCACCATGTCGCGGTCTGCCAGGACATCACCGAACGCAAGCGCACCGAAGCCTTGTTCAAGGCGATCAACGCCTTGCAGACGAGCTTCATCGCTGGCAAGAAGCTTGGTGAGAGCTTCGGCAGGATGCTCGAGATGTGCCTCTCGCTGACCGATTCGGAGTTCGGCTTCATCGGTGAGGTCGAACGGCGTGAGGACGACACGCCCTACCTCAAAATCCATGCGATCAGCAATATCGCATGGAATGACGAGACCCGTCGTCTCTACGACATGCTCGAACAGGGCGGACTCGAACTCACCCGCATCGACAGCCTGTTCGGCGCAGTGCTGACCAGCGCCACGACCGTCATTGCCAATTCACCTGGCACCGACCCACGCAGCGGCGGACTCCCGCCCGGCCATCCGCCTCTACATGCCTTCGCCGGCCTGCCGATATTCGGCGCCGGCGAGTTCGTTGCCGTGATAGGACTTGCAAACCGACCGGCGGGTTACGACGAGAGCGTGGCCGGCTTTCTCAAGCCGCTGCTGTCGGCATGCGGCAGCGTGATTGCCGACCATCGTGCCAAACAGTTGCTCAGGGCCAATCAGCAGCGGCTCGCCACGCTGCTGGCGTCGATTCAGGACATGGTGCTCATCATCAGTTCCGAAGGCCTGATCCTCGATCACCACACTGCCGATCCGTCAATGCTCGGAGCCGATAGTGCGCCGCAGCCCGGACAGAACTATCGCGCGGTACTCCCGGCCAACGTCGCGAAGCAGCTCGACGAAGCGCTTGCCAGCATCCGGCGAGATGGCGACCCACGCGAGTTCGAGTATGTGTTGTATCTGTCGTCGGGCGAACATCACTTTCATGCGACGGCCAACAAGCTGCTCGATTCGGGTTCCAGCCCCGAGGGTTTCGTCGTGATCATCCACGACATCACCCAGCGGGTCCGCTCGGAGTCGAGCCTGCGCATCGCCGCAACCGCGTTCGAGTCGCAGGAATGCATGATGATCACCGATGCGAAGCACAGCATCCGCAGCGTAAACCCGTCGTTCACCCGCACCACTGGCTACGATTCGAGCGATGTCGTGGGGCTGACGCCCGGCATACTCGATCCGAAGCAACACGATGGCGAGTTTCTCGAGGCAATGTGGGACTGCGCGGCCTCGTTTGGATCGTGGCAGGGTGAAGTCCATGCGCGGCGCAAGAACGGCGAAACCTTCCCCGCCTGGCTATCGATCACCGCGGTTCACAACCGCCACGGCACGATTACCGACTACGTGTGCGCGCTGGCCGACATCACCGACCGCAAGCTCGCCGAAGAGCGTATTCGCTATCTGGCCTATTACGACATGCTCACCCACCTGCCCAACCGTCGTCTGCTCATCGACCGGTTGAAGCAGGCTCTGCTCGCACGCCGCCACACCGGCCGCGAAGGCGCACTCTTCTTCATCGACCTGGATCATTTCAAGAATCTCAACGACACCCTCGGTCACGACACCGGCGACATGCTGCTTAAAGATGTCGCCGCTCGTATCCTGACCTGCGTGCGCGAGGCCGACACGGTCGCACGTCTGGGAGGCGACGAGTTCGTGGTGATGCTCGAAGGGCTCAGCATGCACCCGGACGACGCGGTAAACCGTGCCGAAGCGATTGCGCAAAAGGTGCTCGCAACCCTGAACGAACCCTATGAGCTGATGCATCACGAGTACCACATCACCCCGTCGATCGGGGTCACGATGTTCTCGGACCTGGCGGACACGGTGGACGAGCTGCTCAAGCGCGCCGACCTCGCGATGTATCAGGCCAAGGCCGCCGGGCGCAACACCATCCGCTTCTTCAATCCACAGATGCAGGCAAACATCGAAGCCCGCTCGCTGCTGGAAGCCGACCTGCGCCATGCCCTGGCGGCCAACGAGTTTGCGTTGCACTATCAGGCCCAGATCGATCTCGACGGCACGGTCACCGGAGCCGAAGCCCTTCTGCGCTGGGTGCATCCGATTCGCGGGGCCATCTCACCCGAAAAATTCATCCCGCTTGCCGAAGATACCGGAATCATCATCACGCTCGGCCAATGGGTGCTCGACACCGCCTGCGCCCAGCTTGCCACGTGGCATCGCCAGCCCGATCTGAGCCACCTGACCCTGTCGGTAAATGTCAGCGCACGCCAGTTCAGGCATGCCGCATTCGTCGACCAGGTGATCGGTGCGATCAAGAAGGCAAGCATCCCCGCCGAGAAGCTGAAGCTTGAGCTGACCGAGAGTCTGCTGCTCGACGATCTCGAATCCGCAGTTGCAACCATGACCGCGCTGCGCAAGCAAGGCGTGACATTCTCGCTTGACGACTTCGGCACCGGCTACTCTTCGCTCTCCTACCTCAAGCGCCTGCCGCTCGAGCAGCTCAAGATCGACAAGTCCTTCGTCCGCGACATTCTCACCGACCCCAACGACGAGGTTATCGCCCGCACGATCGTGGCCCTCGGCCACAGCCTCGGCCTCACCGTCATCGCCGAAGGGGTAGAAACCACCGAGCAGCACGCGCTACTTGCCCAGCAGGGCTGCAACGCCTTTCAGGGCTATCTTTTCGCCCGCCCAGTCCCGGTCGAAGCCTTCGATGCCTCGCCGCGCACCCGGCCGACAGCGGGCTGAAGCGACTACTTTGCGTCAGACGATCTGCCGGGGTGGATCACCTGCCGTGGCCTCCACGACTGCGGGACAACGCCCGCGCAAGCGGTCGAACAAAGCCACTGCAGCCTTACCGTATAAAATCAGTCCAAGCGCCACAAAGATCAACGGCAGGGCTGCAAACACCCAGCCCGTAAGCGCCTCGCCCGCAAACGCGACCCCCACCAGCAATGCCACCGCCGGATTGACGAACGAATAGCTACCGGCCAGTGCCGCCGAGGTGTTCTGCAGCAACCACAGGTAGGCATTCAAGGCGACCATGGTGCCCATGATCACAAGATAGACCCAGGCAGCCCAGGCGCGCGGCGTGACCTCGGCCAGCGCCGGCAGCGACTCGAAGCTCAGGGCCGCGATTGCACCCAGCGCACCGCCGGTGAGCCACTGGACCGCGGCGGCCATCGTCGGCGGCGGCAGTTCGAGTTTGCGCGACGCGTACGATCCAATGCTCCAGGCGAGCGGCGCGGCGAACGCCAGTATGGAACCCGCCAGGGCTGCGGAGAAGTCGCCTTCCAGCGCCAGCAGCAGCGCGCCAACGACCCCGACCGCGAGGCCCAGCCAACTGGTGAGCGGTACCGACTCGCCGCCCATGCGCGTCCATAAGGCGAGCCACATCGGCATGGTGGTGACGACGGTGGCCATCAGGCCCGAACCGATTCCCAGCTTTTGCGCATAGCTCACCATGTTGAGCGCCAGGAACACCATCAGACCACCCACCACCGCCCCATTTCGCCATTGCCGCAGGGGTGGAATACGCTGGCCGCGCATCAGGGCGAGGCTCATCATGATCAAGCCGGCCAGGATGAAGCGTGAAGCGTTCAACCACATTGGCGGGATCGACTCCATCGCAACCTCGATCGCGAAGTAGGTCGTTCCCCACACCACATAGACCAGAAGAAGTGCGATCGCCACGCCAACTGAACGACGGCGGGCGGCTTGATCATTGATTGTGCCGGGCATGATGTGTATTCGTCCGAATAATTTCTTATAATTCTGCTGATATCCGGATTTTTACTCACGAGATCGAGTTATGCAAGCAGATATTCAGACAGACGACACCGACGAAAGAATTCTTTCTGCCTTGAGTGAAGATGGACGACGTTCTTACGCCGACATCGGCACCGAAGTCGGTCTGTCGACAGCGGCCGTGCACGAGCGAGTGCGCAAGATGCTCGAGCGCGGCATCATCAAGCGCTTCACGATCAGCATCGACCCGGAGCGCGTAGGCCTCAACTTCACCGCATTCGTGGCGATTCGCAACGATGGCGGAATCCACTGCCGCGAGATGGCACCGCGGCTCAGCCGAATGCCCGAGATCCTCGAACTGCACAGCGTGGCCGGAGAATACGACTTTCTGGCCAAGATCCGCACAACCCACCCGCGCGCCCTCGAAGACGTGCTCTACGAGATCAAGGCGATTCCCGGTGTCGCCCGCACCATCAGTACCGTGGTGCTGAATACCGAGTTCGAAGACCGGCCCCAACCGCTTGGCTCATCGCCCGGACTGGATTCGGACGGCAGAAATCCGCTGTAGGCTTACCCGGTCATCCACATCGGTGCCCCGTCCAAGGCCATCGCTTCAATGGGCCTGGATTCACATTACGACCCTGAATGGCTAAATCCGCCCAGTGATGCCCGGATACGCGCTCAGTGCGAACGAAGATCGCACATCAGGGGTCTGAAAAGTATTCGTGTCACAAGCTTCGATAGTCGTCGAACTCTTTTCAAATGCCCGTCATCCTCATCCTGCTCTCCCTGGTGCTGATTACGGCCGTGTGGCTCCCCGGCTGGTGGGTGCGCCGCACCATGGCTCATTATTCGCAGCCCGCCGACCGCTACTTTGGCAGCGGCGCCATGTTGGCGCGACACCTGCTCGACAAGCGCGGGCTTGACGACGTCAAGGTCGAGGAGACCGATGCGGGCGATCATTACGACCCGCGCTCACGCACGGTGAGACTTTCGACCGGCAATTTCAACAGTCATTCGCTCACCGCGATAACGGTGGCCGCACATGAGGTCGGTCATGCAATTCAGCATGCTGAAGGCTACACACCCCTGCGCGTGCGCGAGCAACTGGTCGGGCTGGCGATTGCGAGCCAAAGGCTTGGCGCGCTGGTAATGATCGCGGCGCCCGCAATCGCTCTGATTGCCCGCCATCCTGCCCCGGGGCTGCTGCTGGTGCTGGCGGGTTTGCTGTCGCTCGGCCTGGCCACGGTGGTGCATCTGGTAACTCTGCCGACCGAGTTCGACGCGAGCTTTCGGCGGGCGCTGCCGATGCTCCAAGAAGGCGGCTATCTGCATTCATCCGACTATCCGCACGCACGCCGGATATTGAAGGCCGCGGCCCTCACCTATGTTGCGCAGTCGCTGATGAGCCTGCTCAACATCGCCGCTTGGCTGCGCTTGCTGCGCCGCTGATCCGGGCAAGTCTGGTCAAACTCAGTCCCACATCCCGCGCATCTTCGCCGCGAGGTCGATCGCCTTCTGGCGCGAATCGGGTGAGCCCTGCAGCTCGGGCGGTGGTGCCGGCCACGACATCTGGTCGAAGTGCGCGAGCAGGCGGTTGGGAATGAAGCGGCTGCGCCCGGCGAACACATGTCGGTCGCCCATACCTTGTTGCTGGCTGACATAAAAACGTTGCGGCAACATCAGGTCGAGGTGATCGCGGGCACGCGTCATCGCAACGTACAACAGCCGCCGCTCCTCCTCGATCTCGCCTTCATTGCGGGTGGCGATGTCGGAGGGGATGCAGCCGTCCACCACATTCAGCACCGTCACCGCCCGCCACTCCTGGCCCTTGGCCGAGTGCATGGTCGACAAAATCAGGTAATCCTCGTCGAGCAGCGGCAGGCCGGCCTCGTCGCTGGTGGCATTGGGTGGGTCGAGCGTAAGCTCGGTGAGAAAACGCTGGCGGCTTGGATAGGTTGCGGCAATGCGCGCGAGCTGCTGGATATCGAGCAAGCGCACCGCTGCATCCTCATACAGGCGGCTCATCTGGGCCTGATACCAGTTGCAGGCAAGATCGAATTCCGCCGGCCAGGCCGGACGCGCACCGGCCACTCGGCCGGCGAGCGTATCCATGAGACTGACAAAGCCCTGCCAGGCCTCGCGCGCACCATCGGGAACCGGCTGATCTTCGAGCAATCCACAGCCCTCGCCCGCAGCGCAGACATTGTCGAGTATGCGGGCGGCCGTCTTGGGCCCGATGCCGGCCAGCAGTTGCAGGGCTCTGAAACCGGAGACCCGGTCGCGCACATTCTCGCTCCAGCGCATCAGCGCGAGCATGTCCTTGACATGCGCAGCCTCGAGAAACTTCAAGCCACCGAACTTCACGAACGGAATATTGCGCCGGGTAAGCTCCAGCTCGAGCCGCGCACTGTGGCTGGCCGCCCGAAACAGCACCGCCTGCTGCTTGAGCCCGAGCCCCTCCTCGCGCCGGGCTAACAGCGTTTCGACAATGAAGGCTGCCTGGTCGGCATCGTCGCGCACCGACACCAGCCGCGGACGCTCGCCAGTAGCGCGGTCGGTCCACAGGTTCTTGGTGTAACGCTCGCTCGCCAGCGCGATGACCGCATTGGCCGCAGCGAGAATCGCCTGGGTCGAACGATAGTTGCGCTCGAGCGTAAGCACCCGCGCGGGCGGATCGAACGCCCCCGGGAAGTCGAGGATGTTGCGCACCGTGGCGCCCCTGAAGGCATAGATCGACTGCGCGTCGTCACCGACCACCGTCAGCCCGCGTCCATCCGGCTTCATGCCCAGCAGAATCGCCGCCTGCAGGTGGTTGGTGTCCTGGTATTCGTCGACCAACACATGGCTGAACAAGGCACCGATCTCGCCCCCCAGGGTGGAGTCGGCCACCATCTGTGCCCAGTAGAGCAACAAGTCGTCATAGTCGAGCACCTGCTGAGCCTGCTTGGCCTCGACATAGGCACGAAACAATTGCCGCAGTTCGGCCTGCCATTCGGCGCACCAGGGGTAGCTCGCCTGCAACACCTCGACCAACGGTGCTCGGCTATTGACCGCCGCCGAATAGATCGCCAGGCAGGTGGCCTTTTGCGGAAAGCGGCGGTTCTTCGCCGAAAACCCGCACTCATGCCGCACCAGGTTCAGCAGATCGGCAGAGTCTTCACGATCGTGAATCGTGAATGCCGGGTCGAGTCCGATCTGGCCCGCATACTCGCGCAACAGGCGCGCGCCGATTGCATGAAAGGTACCGGACCAGGCAATCGCTGCCTGCGCGAGCCACGGCCGGGCAGCCTCGTTGCGGGTGAGAATGCGCCTTACCCGGCGGCTCATCTCGTCGGCCGCGCGCCGTGAAAAGGTCAATAACAGAATCCTGCCGGGGTCGGCACCCTGTGCAAGCAGGTGAGCGACCCGGTGCGCGAGGGTGTTGGTCTTGCCCGATCCGGCGCCGGCAATGATGAGCAAAGGCCCGCACGACTCGCCTGATGTACCACAACCATGCTCGACGGCCGCAAGCTGCTCGGGGTTGAGTGCGTCGGCTGGAGCGGCCGCACCCGAAGTCGAAACTGAAACACTGCTGGGGTTCATGATCTGCGTCATGACTATAATTATATTCAGTTCCGGACTTCAGCACGACCGGCAAGCGATGCTATCTTTCCACCCTCGTCGGTACACATCAAGGACACCCTGCGCATGCTCGATTCAATCGTTTCACCTGGCCGTCTCGTCCGGATGGGCGCCCTTGCGCTGGCCGCGCACATGCTGGTCGCGTGCACTTCCGTTCCGACGGGTATCACGCCTGTTTCGCCCTTCGAGCTCGAGCGCTACCTCGGCACCTGGTATGAAATTGCGCGTCTCGACCATTCATTCGAGCGTGGTTTGAGCGATGTTTCGGCCCACTACCGACTAAACCCGGATGGCAGCGTGGCGGTGATCAACCGCGGCTACGATGCAAAGGATGACGCCTGGCGAGAGGCGGTCGGACGCGCGCTATTCGTTGGCGACAGCAACACCGGCTCGCTCAAGGTATCGTTCTTTGGCCCGTTCTACGGCGGCTACCATGTGGCGGCGCTCGACCGCGAAGCCTATCGCTGGGCCTTGGTGGTCGGGCCGAATCGCGACTATCTGTGGATTCTGGCGCGCGACAAGCAACTGGACGACGATGTCCGCGACAAGTTGCTCACCACCGCACGCAATGCCGGCTTCGACACCGCAGCACTGATCTGGGTCGAGCATGCCCGCATCGACCCGGCACAACCGTCAAGGTGAGTCGTACAGTGCGCGAGTGCCGTCCCGATCAGCCCGCTTGCGTGTCGGGGCGCCGGCGCCGCATCGACTCGGCCACATAGCGACGCACCACCGGCGCCTCGTCACCCTTGTGAAAGGCCTGACGGCGCGCGCGCAGCCCCACGTCCGCGGCGGTAAAGCGCTCGAACCGGCGCTGGTGCTCGACCCAGTTCTCATCCACGAAATACTCGATGTATCTCCCTGGCTGGGTAGTGTCACGAAACAGACCCCATGAAACCGCGCCAAGGCGCAGGCGGGCCCGCCGCGTCTCCTGCATCACGGCGTTGAAGTCCTCGGCCTGTTCGAGATCGATGAGGTATTCGATCGTCACCATCACCGGCCCCTCATCCGGC
>JAEUNS010000468.1 GCA_016790005.1 Zoogloeaceae bacterium | reverse complement strand
GCGGTGCTCGAAACCGTGGTCGAATCGGCTCGCTGCGGTCGCATGCTGCCCTTGCCGCTCGAGATTGCGGAATGCGCAGCCTGGCAGCTCGGGCAGACGGGGCCTGTGACCTAATCGAGCTCTCCCCGTTTCGGCAGATCGGCACCGCGGCGCGAGCAGGTGATGGCTGCCGCACGGGCCGCGAAATGCAGCAAGGCTTCGGTTCTTTCCGCACTCAAACTTGTCAACGCGCTGGCGTCGAGTGAATCGTTCTCTGCCAGCCAGGTGAGCATTGCTGCTTGAAAGGTGTCACCCGCGCCAACCGTGTCGGCGACATTAATCCGCGGTGCGTCGATGTCGACCCGCCCGCTTGCGTTCCATGCGCTTGCGCCCTTTCCGCCACGGGTCATGACCACCAGGTTCGAACCGCGCGCCAGCCAATGTTGTGCAAGCGCATCGTCGCGCTCGCCGGCGTAGAGCAGATGGGCATCTTCATCGCTGATCTTTACCAGATGCGCGAGTCCGGTCAGGGTTTCGACCTTTTCCTGCCAGCGCGCCACCGACGGTTCGACGTTCAGTCGCACGTTCGGATCATAGGCGATGAGGCGCGTGGCGCGCTCGCGCCTGACCAGCGCCTCGAGTGCACCCGCCACCGGTTCGACCACGGTCGCGTAAGAGCCGATATGGATGGCCTTCAGGCTGCTCGGTAGTTCGGGAAGGCGGTCATGCGTGAGCAGTCGGTCGGCCGCGCCATTTCCATAGAAGGCATAGCGTGGGACGCCGTCGTTCGAGAGCTCGACCATGCCGAGGGTGGTCGGTGCGTCGAATCGCCTGAGTATCGCGGTGCCGACGCCCTCGGTTTCGAGCACGCGCACCAGTCGGTCGCCGAGCATGTCGCTGGCGATGCCGCCGAAGAACGAGACCGGCTGCCCCAGCCGGGCCAGACCGATCGCAACGTTGAAAGGAGACCCGCCGGGATGGGCGTCCAGGTGCAGGGCGCGGTTCGATTCGTCGCCGATGAAAACGTCGAACAAGGCTTCGCCACAAACTAGAAACATGATCTTTGTCCGTGAAGTGGAGTTGGGGATGCGGCCCGGCGCCCTGTTCGGGGCGGCCGGGCGCTGCGCTATCAGCGCGGTGCCGACCAGCCCTTGTAGTCGGCGACGTTGTCACGCGTGACCAACTGTGAGGGAATCAATACGGTCGGGTTCTCGGGCTTGGTGCCGTTCATGATTCCGTGGGCAATCTCGACGGCCTTCTGCGCCATCATCCACGGGTCCTGGCTTGCCGAGGCTTCCACCGAAGTGTTGTTCTTGATGGCATCTTCGATGTCGGGCGCGCCGTCAACCGAGGCAATCACGATGCCGGTGCGCTTCAGCTGGCGTGCCGCGAGGTCCGAGCCGATCGCCTGCGGATCGTTGATCGTGAACACCGCATCGAGCTTCTGAAAACGCGTCAGGTGGCCCAGCATCACGTTCATGCCGCCCTCGCGCGAGCCTTTGGCATCCTGGTCGTCCGACAGCACCTTGATGTCCGGCGCTTTGGCCAATTGGGCCTTGCAGCCGTTGACCCGGTCGATCACCGACGACACCTGCGGGCCGTTCTGGATGATCACGTTGCCCTTGCCGCCGAGCTTGGTCACGATGTATTGGCAGGCGATCTCGCCCGCTTGCACGTTGTCGGTCTGGACCGTGGCATCGGCGCCGGCCGCCGCCACATCCACGCCGACGACCACGATGCCGGCCTTCTGCGCCTTTTTTACCGCCGGCTCGATCGCCCGCGGGTCGGCGGCATTGAGCAGGATCATGTCGACACCGGCCGCGATGAAGTTGTCGATCTGGGTGAATTGCTTGTTCAGATCGTAGTCGGCCGATACGGCCAGCACCTTGACGTTGGGATTGAACTCCTTGGCCTTGGCTTCGGCGCCCTTGGCGATGGCGACGAAGAACGGATTGCCGAGCGAGCCGACGGTGATGCCGATCGAGTTGATGTCCTTGGCCTGAACGAAGCCGGTGGCGCAGGCCAGGGCGATGCTGGCGATGATGGTCTTGTGCTTGAACATGATTGTCTCCTCGTGGTTTTGTGTGCGGCAGGGTGCTTCTCCGGCCAGTGGCCGGAGGTTTCGAAACGCTGTGAATCAGTTGAAAACGTGCAGCAGATCAGGTGCGGGCGCCGGACTGGCGGTACCGGTCGAGGGCGACAGCACCGATGATCACCAGGCCCTTGATGATGTATTGCCAGATGTCGGATACGCCGACCAGCACCAGGCCATTCGTGAGCACCGCAATGATCAGTGCGCCGATCAAGGTGCCGACGATGGTGCCCACGCCGCCGACGAAGCTGGTGCCGCCCAGGATCACCGCGGCGATCGCATCGAGCTCGTAGGACTGGCCGAGCTGCAGGCCGTTGGCTGCCATGAGTCGCGACGAGACCATTACGGCGCCCAGACCGGCGAGCAAGCCCGACATCGCATACACGAACAGCAACACCTTCCACACCTTGATGCCGGACAGGCGCGCGGCTTCAGGGTTGCTGCCCACCGAGTAGATGTGCAGGCCGAGCACCGTGCGGCGCAGGATGAACCATGATCCGATGATGACCAGCGAGGCGATCACCACCAGCCAGGGCACACCCAGAATGGTGTCGTTGCCGATGAAGGCGAAGGGCAGTTCGGGGTTGAACACCGTTTTGTCGTCCCCGATCAGGCGGGCGACGCCGCGCACCGCGGTAAGCGCACCCAGGGTGACGATGAACGGCGGCAGCTTCAGGAATGCGATCAGGCCGCCATTGATCAGGCCGAACACCAGCCCGGTGAGCAGCGCCGCGGCGATGCCCATCAGACCAATGTCGGGAATGCCCGAAACGATCAGCGCGACCACTGCGGCGGCAGCCAGGATCGAACCCACCGAAAGGTCGATGCCACCGGTCAGGATCACGAAGGTCATACCCGCCGCGAGCACGATGTTGATCGAGGCCTGCTGGGCGATGATCGAGAAGTTCTGCACGCTGAAGAATGAATCGGCGATCAGGCCGAAGCCGATGATCAACAGGATCAGCACCGGCAGCATGCCGACCGTGCGCATCAGGTTTTGCAGGTTCTCGCGTGGTGTGCTGGGGGTGGTACTCAAGGTGGCGCTTGCACTCATGATTGTCTCCTCTATGGGGGTTTTTATCCCGGCGAACCGGGGTGTGTTCGGGGTCAGGCGGCTTGTTTAAGGGCTTCGCTCTCGCCGCCCGCACCGGTTGCGAGTTCGATGATCGATTCCTGGGTGATCGGGCGTCCGGAGTAGCCGCCGAGTTCGCCGACCAGTTCGCCCTCGCGCATCACCAGCACCCGGTCGGCGGTGCCGACGACCTCCGGCAGTTCGCTCGAGATCACGATCACGGCGACGCCGCGCTTGGCCAGCTCGTTGATGATGCGGTAGATCTCCGACTTGGCGCCGATGTCGACCCCGCGGGTGGGTTCATCCAGGATCAGCACCTTTGGCTGAATTTCGAGCAGGCGCGACAGCAACACCTTTTGCTGGTTGCCGCCGGAAAGGGCGCCCACGTTAACCTTGGAGTTAGGCACCTTGATCTCGAGTTCGCGGATCGCCCCGTTGGCGCGCTCGTTCGCACGGGCCAGGTTCATCACCCCGCCTGTGCGGGCGTCCCGCGAGCAGGCGCACACGTTGATGTTGTCGCGCACGCTCATGTCGAGAAACAGTCCGCGACCCTTGCGGTCTTCGGTGAGGTAGACGATGCCGGCGTTGATCGCGTCGAGCGGGGTGCGAATGCTGACCGGCACGCCGTCGATCTCGATCTCACCCGAGATCCGCTCGTCGGCACCGAAGATCAGGCGGGCGAGTTCGGTGCGCCCTGCACCGACCAGGCCGGCGATGCCCAGCACTTCGCCAGTATGCAGATCGAAGCCGGACGGTTTCACCCGACGGCCATCCGAGAAATTGCGCACCGACATCACCACCTTGCCCGGGTCGAAGGGCCTGTGTTCCTTCTTGTAGAAGCCGCTGATGTCGCGACCGACCATCATCCGAACCAGTGAATCGGCAGACAACTCCGCGCGCGCCAGCGTGCCTACATAGGTGCCGTCGCGGAGCACGCTCACGCGATCCGACAGTTCGTAGATCTCGGCCATGCGGTGGCTCACATAGACGATCGCGAGCCCCTCGGCGCGCAGTTGCCGGATCAGCGCGAACAGGCGGTCGGTCTCGCGTGAGGACAGCGGCGTGGTTGGCTCGTCCATTACCAGGATGCGGGCATTGCCCTGCATTGCGCGGGCGATCTCGACCAGCTGCCGTTCTGCGATCGAGAGGGTGCTGACGACCGTGTTGGGCTTGAAGCTTGCGCCGAGCCGCTTCAGGATGTCGCCGCAGGCCAGCTCCATTTCACGCCGGGCGATACGTGGCCCATGGTGCAGCTCGCGCCCGAGGTAGATGTTTTCTGCCACCGTGAGGCTGGGGCACAGGGCCAACTCCTGGTAGATCACCGCAACACCCAGATCGCGTGCCGACTGGGGGCCGTCGATCACGACCGACTCGCCGCCGATGCGGATCTCGCAGCCGGCGTCGGCGGTATAGGCGCCGGACAAAATTTTCATCAGCGTCGACTTGCCGGCCCCGTTCTCGCCCATCAGCGAATGCACCTCGCCCGGGTAGAGCGTCAGCGACACTTCGCGCAGTGCCTTCACGCCGGGGAAGGTCTTCGAGACGCCGCGCATTTCGAGTACGGGCTGCAGTTTTTGCTCACCAGACATGATCCATCTCCTCTTGGTTACGGGCGCCGCTGCGAAGAACTTCCGAGCGCGGCGAAAAGCTGAAGAACATCGGCAGGCTTGCGGCGCCGACTGCGCCGGCGTCGGAACCGAAGGTGCCGCGCACGATCTGCGGCACCCCGCGTGCCTCCGGTGCGGTCTCGACCAGCTCGCGGGCGAGGCGCTGCATCAGGCGTTCGATCAGGCCGGCATCGACGTCGGAGTCGACCACCACCACCGGCACGTCAAGAATGCACAGCGCGGAGCGCAGCGCCGGGGCAAGGGCCTCCACGCAGTCGCTCAGCCACTCATCCACCGCGGGATGTCCGGCCTGCACGAAGGCTTCGAGGTCGGTATGGGTGGTGACTTGTTCCCCGCTCCAACGCAGGTGGCGCGACAGCGCGTTGAGTGAGGCGCGGGAAAGCAGGATCTCCCACTTGCCGGCAGGCTTCGGGGCAGAGGGCAGGGTGCTCGGGGTGACCGGCATCACCGCGATGTCGCCGGCGTTGCCGGTGACGCCGCGCAGGCAGGTGCCGTCCAGCGCAACCCCGCAACCGATCACCGGGCCCAGGAAGAGATAGATGAAGTCGTCGTAGCGACGACCGCAGCCGTAGAAGATCTCGGCAATCGCGGCGGCGTTGCCGTCGTTTTCGCCGAACACCGGCAGGCCGGTCTCGTCCTCCAGCGCAGCGACGAAATCGAAGCTGTCCCAGGCGGTGAAGGCGGGTTCGGCCAGATCGAGCTCACGCAGCCACGCGCCCAGGTTGTAAGGCTGGGCAACCCCGATGCCGGCGATGCGCGAGCGCTCGGAGGGGTTCAAACCCTCCAGCAGGACGGCAATGTCATCGCGCACCAGATCAACGGCCTCTTGCGGCGCGGGCAAGACGCGGTTGTGAACCCGGCGGGCGAGGATTTCACCGCCAAGGTCGACCACCGCCGTTTCGATCGCGTCGCGATCGAGGCGCACGCCGATGCCGAAGGCGCCCTTGGGGTTGATCTGCACCAGGGTCGCAGGCTGACCACGCTGGCCCTCGATGCGGCGCCCGGTGGGCATGATCAGGTCGTCGTCCTGCAGGGTCTGGATGATGGTGCCGACCGCAGTGCTGGTCAGCTGGGTGCGCCGGGCGAGCTCGGCTTTGGAAGCCTCGCCGATCCGGCGCAAGAGCTGCAATAACAGCCGTTCGTTGTAGCGGCGCAGGCGCATTGGGCCAGCAGCACGCGTCGTTTGCTCTCGCTCCATCCTCGTCTCCTGGTTGGCCGTCGTCATCGACGGCTTCTATTAATAAATCAACTAAGTTTATTAAAACGCATGAGCGTGAGTTTGTCAAGAAACTTTATTTAATCGACTTCAATTGTCCTGAGGTGTTCAACATGAAGGCCTCCGTGGCGACTCACTGCGCGCCCTTCACCCGCGTGCGGGAGAGGGCTTGGGGGGGAGCGAACGGTCTGGCGGCTTTCATGCTTCGGGGTGCCCGGCCGCCATGACCGTTATCGGAGGGTCTCGATCGAGGCCTGCTTACTCGGCGGGAAGCGTCACCCGTGGGGTGTTCCAGATCGTGCGTGCGTACTCGGCAATCGTGCGGTCCGATGAGAAAACGCCCATGCCCGCCACATTGAGCACGGCCCGCCGCGTCCATTCGTCGGGCTTGCGGTACAGCGCGTCGACCCGTGCCTGGGTC
>JAEUNS010000467.1 GCA_016790005.1 Zoogloeaceae bacterium | reverse complement strand
TGTCGATGAGGAGCTTGCCGACATCCTGATCGACGAGGGTTTTTCGTCGCTGGAAGAAGTGGCGTATGTACCCTTGGCCGAAATGCTGGAAATCGAGGCTTTTGACGAAGCAACCGTGACCGAATTGCGCGAACGCGCCCGTAATGTGTTGCTCACCGAAGCAATCGTGACCGAAGAGCAGCTCGAGGTGGTCTCGGACGACCTTCTGGAGCTCGAGGGCATGGACAAGCCGCTCGCGGCTTCACTTGCCCGTGGCGGTGTGCGAACCCGCGAGGATCTGGCGGATCTTGCCGTTGATGAGCTGGTGGAAATCACCGGAATCGATAGTGATAGGGCGTCGGCCCTGATTTCGGTGGCTAGAGCCCACTGGTTCGAAGAATGAGCGGAGGCAATTCATGGACGGAATGAGCGTAACCCAGTTTGCCGGTGAGCTGAAGATGCCGGCGGCGGTGCTCCTGGAGCAACTGCAGCGCGCGGGCGTTGGCAAGGCCGGTGTGAATGACCTGCTTACCGAGCAGGACAAGGCCAAGTTGCTTGAGTATCTTCGTCGTTCGCATGGTGAATCTCAGCCAAAGGGCAAGATTACTCTGACGCGACGCGAGACTTCCGAGATTCGCTCGACGGACTCGTCCGGGCGCGCCCGGACGGTTCAGGTTGAGGTTCGCAAGAAGCGGGTTTTCGTCAAGCGTGACGAGTTGCCGGCTGAGGCTGCTGCACCGGTGAGTGCCCCCGAAGAGGTCGTTTCGCCTCCCGATTCAGCACCAGCGCCGACTTCACCCGTGGTGAATCCGTCTGAAGCCGTTGCGCTCGCAGTCGAAGCACACTCTGCTCCCGAGATGCCGCAGGTAGAAGAATCTGTCGCCGTGAAAGTGCCCGAGCAGCTCGCCACGATTGACGCAAGCCCGGCTATTGAACTGGCAGGCGTGGATATGGTTGTAGAGCCTGTCGCCGCCGAGTTTGTCGAGCAAAGGGCTTCCGAGCCGCAGGCGATGGTGACTGAGCAGGCCGTTGCCGAGCCGACCAAGAGTCCGGAGACTTCAGGCGCTGAGCGTAGGCCCGAGGGCAGCGCAGCGAAGGCCGGCCAGACACGTGACGTGCCGGGTAAAGCCAACGTCCGGCCCGGTGCTCAGGGTCGTCCCGCGACCTTGGGGCGCCCCTCGATTCTGAGTGACGAAGAGCTTCAATCGCGTGCGCGCGAATCGAGCCGCCAGCAGGAGTTGCGGTCCCGCCAGGAGGCTGACATCAGGGCTCGTCAGGAACGCGAAGCCGCAGCCAAGGCAGCGGTGGAAGCGCGTCGCCTCGAAGAAGAGGCGCAGGTGCGTGCCGAGGCCGAGAAGGCCAGTCTCGCGGCCAAGGCGCCGGTGGGTACGCTGCATCGCCCGGCCAAGTCCGATGACAAGGGCGCGAGCAAGGACGGCAAGCGGGCACCCAAGGGTGCCGTTGTGGCGGACGAGGCCAAGAAGGGTCGAGGTCTGAAGACCCGTGGCGAGGTGGGGGCGGGTGCCGCTGCCGGAAACTGGCGCGGTGCCAGGGGTGGTGGCAGGTCTGGACGCGGCGCTCAGCAGCGCGACCAGAAGGGTTTCCAGTCGCCGAGCGAGCCGATCGTCAAGGATGTGCACGTGCCCGAGACCGTCACCGTGGCTGATCTTGCCCACAAGATGTCGGTAAAGGCGGCCGAGGTCATCAAGGTGCTCATGAAGATGGGCTCGATGGTCACGATCAACCAGGTGCTCGACCAGGAAACCGCGATGATCGTCGTGGAAGAAATGGGGCACAAGGCATTTGCGGCCAAGCTCGATGATCCGGATGCGTTCCTCGAGGACACCGAGGTGCATCAGGACATCGTCGAAGTTCCGCGGGCACCGGTCGTGACCGTTATGGGTCACGTCGATCATGGTAAAACCTCACTCCTCGACTACATCCGTACCGCCAAGGTGGCGGCGGGCGAGGCGGGCGGTATCACCCAGCACATCGGTGCTTACCATGTCGAGACTCAGCGCGGCATGGTGACCTTTCTCGACACCCCGGGTCACGAGGCCTTCACGGCAATGCGTGCCCGCGGTGCCAAGGCGACCGACATCGTCATCCTGGTGGTTGCCGCCGACGACGGCGTGATGCCGCAGACCAAGGAAGCAATCCACCACGCCAAGGCTGCAAACGTGCCGCTCGTGGTCGCGGTGAACAAGATCGACAAACCCGAGGCACATCCCGACCGCGTCAAGCAGGAGCTCGTCGCGGAAGGCGTTCTGCCGGAAGAATACGGCGGCGACGTGATGTTCGTGCCGGTGTCGGCCAAGACAGGGCAGGGCATCGACGATCTGCTCGAGGCGGTATTGCTGCAGGCGGAAGTGCTGCAACTGACCGCATCGGTCGATACGCCGGCGAAAGGTCTCATCATCGAGGCACGGCTCGACAAGGGGCGCGGCCCGGTTGCGTCGCTGCTGGTGCTGTCGGGCACCCTGCGCAAGGGCGACAACATTCTGGTAGGAGCGACCTACGGTCGCGTTCGCGCAATGCTCGACGAGAATGGCGCACCGATCGATGAGGCGGGCCCCTCGATCCCGGTCGAGATTCTGGGGCTCTCGGACGTGCCGGCTGCGGGTGACGAGGCAATCGTCCTGGCAGACGAGAAGAAGGCGCGTGAAATCGCCCTGTTCCGACAGGGCAAGTTCCGTGACGTCAAGCTTGCGAAGCAGCAGGCGGCCAAGCTCGAAAGCATGTTCGAACAGATGGGCGAAGCCGAAGTGCGATTGTTGCCGCTCATCGTCAAGGCCGACGTACAGGGTTCGCAGGAGGCACTGGTCCAGTCGCTTAACAAGTTGTCCACCGACGAGGTGCGGGTCAACGTCATTCACGGTGCGGTCGGTGGCATTAGCGAATCCGATGTGAACCTGGCCCAGGCTTCCGGGGCGGTCATCATCGGCTTCAACACGCGCGCCGACGCCGGGGCTCGCAAGCTGGCCGAGAACTTCGGTGTCGATATCCGTTACTACAACATCATCTATGATGCGGTGGATGAGGTTCGCGCAGCGCTGTCGGGCATGCTCTCGCCCGAGAAGCGCGAGAACATCATCGGTCTGGTCGAGATTCGGCAGGTGTTCAAAGTGCCGAAGGTGGGCTCGGTGGCGGGTTGCTACGTCAAGGAAGGTCTGGTCAAGCGCAATTCACTGGTGCGGGTGCTGCGCGACAACCTGGTGGTGCATGCCGGCGAGCTCGAATCGCTCAAGCGCTTCAAGGACGACGCCAAGGAGGTCAAGTTCGGCTTCGAGTGTGGCCTTTCGATCAGGAATTTCAACGATATTCAGGAAGGCGACCAGCTGGAGATCTACGAGATCCAGGAAATCGCCCGGACACTTTAAGCGATGCCGAAGGAGTTTTCCCGCAGTCAGCGCGTATCCGAGCAGATCCTGCGTGAGCTCGCAGAGCTCATTCGGCTTGAAGTCAAGGATCCGCGCGTTGGCTTCATCACCCTGACCGAGGTCGAGCTCACGCCCGACTATGCCCACGCCAAGGTGTATTTCACCTCGATGACCGGTCAGGATGATCTCGATGAAACGCTCGCGGGCTTGCGCCGGGCGAGTGGTTTCCTGCGCCGTGAGCTCGGGCGTAGAGTGCGTATTCACACGACTCCAGAGTTGCATTTTCACTACGACAGATCGGTCGAGCAGGGTAGCCGCATGTCGCAACTGATCGACAAGGTGGTGCGTGAAGATTCCGAGCGCCAGCATGATGACGAGCACGATCGCGGCACCAGGGAAGACTGAGCTATAGATGCAAAAGAAGATTGTCCGTCGGCAGGTCGACGGTGTGTTGTTGCTGGACAAGCCCAAAGGCTTGAGCTCCAACCATGCATTGCAGGCGGCGAAGCGGTATCTGAATGCTGCGAAGGCCGGACACACCGGCACGCTGGACCCCATGGCGACAGGGCTCTTGCCACTGACCTTCGGTGAGGCGACGAAGTTCTCGCAGATGTTGCTCGAGGCGGACAAGACCTACGAGGCCACCGTGTCACTGGGCGTCGTGACCGACACCGGTGATGCCGAGGGCAAGGTGCTCGAGCAGCGGCTGGTTGATGTGCGGATGGATGAGCTCATCGCAGCGCTGCGTGCTTTTCGGGGCGAGATCGAGCAGGTGCCACCGATGTATTCGGCGCTCAAGCGCGATGGAAAGCCGCTCTATGAGTACGCGCGTGCCGGAATCGAGGTGGAGCGCACGCCCCGGCGGGTGACGATTCACCAGCTAGAGCTCCTAGACGGCGGCTTGGCGGAAGATCGCTTTCGCCTGCGAGTGAGGTGTAGCAAGGGTACCTATGTGCGAACGCTCGCGATGGACATCGGCTGGGCCCTGGGTTGTGGCGCGCATCTGAGCGCCCTCAGGCGCACGGCGATCGGCGCGTTCAGTATCGAGCAGGCGGTTTCGATCGAGAGAATAGAGTCGTGTGCGCTGAGGGAGCGGGACGAGTTGCTCGCGCCGCCCGACATGCTGGTGAGTCATCTTGAGGCAATCCAGCTCGACGAGTTGCAGGCTCATGCAACCCTGCAGGGCAGAGTATTGAACCTGGAGAAATGTTCCAAGCCGGGTCTGGTACGGCTTTATGCAAACGGGCGTTTCATTGGCCTGGGTGAAATCAACGAGGGTGGAAGGCTGTCGCCCAAACGCCTCATAGCAACCGGTGCTGACGTCTAATTGCCCGGAAGTGATTGAGTTTTATACGGTGCGTTGGCTATAATCACGCGCTTCAGATTAGTAGAACGAAAAGAGTAAATAACCTCATGGCTCTCGATACCGCAACCAAGTCGCAGATTGTCCAAGATTACCAGCGCGCTCAAGGCGACACCGGTTCTCCCGAAGTTCAGGTCGCACTGCTGACCGCCCGCATCAACGGCCTGACCGGCCATTTCAAGGCCAACGCCAAGGATCATCACTCGCGTCGCGGTCTGCTGAAGATGGTCAGCCAGCGCCGCAAGCTCCTTGATTACCTCAAAGGCACCGACGCCGACAGCTATCGCAAGCTGATCGAGCGCCTTGGCCTGCGCAAGTAATTGAAAAACAAGCGGTCAGTCAATCGGTTTAGCCGTTTGCCGGCCGTTTCAAGTCGGGCAAAATCGGGAACCACGGCTCCCTGAGTCAATAAAGCCGGTGCGGATCCTCACGGACCGTGCCGGCTTTGTGTTTCTGCCCGGTCATAAATTGTCGCAGTTGTTGTTTGCTGCGAACTCAAATCAAGAGGTGTTCACCTTGCCACAAGCTATCAAGAAAACGTTTACCTACGGCGCACACACGGTCACCCTCGAAACGGGCGAAATTGCGCGCCAAGCAGGCGGCGCAGTCATCTGCAACATGGACGACACCGTCGTCCTCGCCACCGTGGTCGCGGCCAAGGACGCCAAGCCCGGCCAGGACTTCTTTCCGCTGACGGTCGACTACGTCGAAAAGTTCTACGCCGCGGGCCGTATCCCGGGTGGTTTCTTCAAGCGTGAAGGTCGTCCGACCGAGAAGGAAACCTTGACCTGCCGTCTGATCGACCGTCCGATCCGGCCGCTGTTTCCCGAAGGTTTCTACAACGAAGTGCAGATCATCGTGATGGTGGTCTCGCTCAACCCCGAAGTCGATGCCGACATTCCCGCAATGATTGCAGCTTCTGCTGCGCTGGCCATTTCGGGCGTGCCCTTCGATGGTCCGATCGGTGCCTGCCGTGTCGGCTATGCCAACGGTGAATACATCCTCAACCCCACCGTGAGTCAGCTTGAAACCAGCGAACTCAACCTGGTCGTTGCGGGTACCGAGGCTGCGGTGCTTATGGTCGAGTCCGAAGCGCGAGAGCTGTCCGAAGAGGTCATGCTGGGTTCGGTGGTGTTTGGCCATCAGCAGTTGCAGGCTGCAATCAATGCGATCAACGAGTTGGTTGAAGTGGCTGGCAAGCCCGAATGGGAGTGGCAGCCGCCTGCCAGTAACGAAGCCCTGATTGCGCGCGTTAATGAACTTGCCCGAGCCGAGCTCGAAGACGCCTTCCGCATCACCAGCAAGCAGGAGCGCACTGTTCGCGTGAATGAAATCCGCCGCAACACGATGGCGGCGCTCGCCGAAAGTGATGTGGGCGAGGTGTCCTCCAACGAACTCAAGGATACCTTCCATAACCTCGAAGCCAGCATCGTCCGTAGCCGCATCCTGTCGGGTGAGCCGCGCATCGACGGTCGCGACACCCGCACCGTGCGGCCGATCGAGATTCGGGTTGGCGTGTTGCCGCGTACCCACGGTTCGGCACTGTTCACGCGGGGTGAAACCCAGGCCCTGGTCGTGGCCACGCTTGGAACCGGTCGCGACGAACAGATCATCGATGCAATTGCCGGCGAGTATCGTGAAAGCTTCATGCTCCACTACAACTTTCCACCGTTCTCGACCGGAGAGACGGGTCGGATGGGCGTCACCAAGCGTCGCGAAGTCGGCCATGGCCGACTTGCCAAACGCGCGTTGATCGCAGTGCTGCCGGAGCCGAGCGACTTCAGTTATACCGTGCGACTGGTTTCCGAGATCACCGAATCGAACGGTTCGAGCTCTATGGCGTCGGTGTGCGGTGGCTCTCTGGCGATGATGGATGCGGGTGTACCGCTCAAGGCCCATGTGGCAGGTATTGCGATGGGCCTCATCAAGGAGGGCAACCGCTTCGCAGTGCTGACCGACATTCTCGGTGACGAGGATCATCTCGGCGACATGGACTTCAAGGTTGCGGGTACCGACAAGGGCATCACGGCCCTGCAGATGGACATCAAGATCCAGGGCATCACCAAGGAGATCATGCAGGTTGCGCTCGCCCAGGCAGGCGTTGGTCGCCTGCACATTCTCGAGCAGATGCAGCGTTCGCTGGGGTCGAATCGTGGTGAGGTGTCGGAATTCGCACCGCGCATGATGCAGATCAAGATCAATCCCGAGAAGATTCGCGACGTCATCGGCAAGGGCGGTGCCGTAATTCGTGCTCTTCAGGAAGAAACCGGCACGATCATCGAGATCACTGACGATGGCAACATCACGATCTCGTCGGTGAGTTCGGAGGGTGCGCAGAAGGCCAAGGCCAAGATCGAGGAGATCACCGCTGAAGTCGAGGTGGGTCGGGTGTACGACGGCACAGTGGTGCGTCTGCTCGACTTTGGCGCAATCGTCAATATCCTGCCGGGCCGCGATGGTTTGCTGCACATTTCCCAGATTGCCAACGAACGGGTCAATGCGGTCACCGATTTCGTCAAGGAAGGTCAGGCGGTTCGCGTAAAGGTTCTCGAGACCGACGAGCGCGGCAAGATCCGTCTGAGCATGAAGGCCTTGCTGGAACAGGCTGCTGCCGAGTAATCCGGATACGAGCGCGGCGGCGGGCATCTGTTCGTTGTCGCGGCAGCGTTTGGAGTGCCCGCATGATGCGAATTGACTGGATGCCAATATTGTTCAAATGATGTTTGACGCAGGGCTCAGCGATATGTATGATGCGGGGCTCTCGGGGTGTAGCGCAGTCCGGTAGCGCGCTTGCTTTGGGAGCAAGATGTCGGGGGTTCGAATCCCTCCACCCCGACCAGCTATCCCCGAAATGCCCGTGGAACTCTGCCCGTAGCTCAACTGGATAGAGCACCG
>JAEUNS010000362.1 GCA_016790005.1 Zoogloeaceae bacterium | reverse complement strand
GGGCTCCGGGTCATTGGATGGGGGATGCTGCAGTTCAGGTCGCGGAACGGGCCCGGGCCTTGCTCCCAGCCCGGACCGGGTGAGAACTGGGCGCAATGCCGCTGTCCGTCTAGCCGGCTGTACCACCAGTACCATGGCGCGGGCGCTGACCAGCCGGCCACGCTTGCAAGCGCCAACGTGGCGAGCAGGGCACAAGTGAGCAAGCGTTCGACCGGCATGATCGGGTTATTCTGAGCGCAGTGCATCCACTGCGTCCAGTGCGGCTGCGCGTCGTGCCGGCATGACGCCTGCGGCCAAGCCGATCAGGACCGCGACGCCCTCTGCAGTCAGTACGAAGTGCCAGGGCGTGGCGACCGGCAGGGCCGGTACGAACAGCCCAATCAAAAGTGCAAGCCCGGTGCCGATTGCGAGCCCGAGCAGTCCGCCCAAGGCGGCAAGGGCGACCGCCTCGCCCAGGAACAGGCCCAGTATCGTGCGCCGCCGGGCGCCGAGCGCCACCAACAGGCCGATTTCGTTGGTGCGCTCGGAGACCGCGATGGTCATGATCGTGATGATGCCGACGCCGCCGACCAGGAGCGAAATACCCCCCAGTGCGCCAACCGCCGCAGTGAGTATGGCGAGGATGTTCGACAGGCTCGCCAGCATGTCTTCCTGGGTGGTGAGGGTGAAGTCCTCGCGGCCGTGGCGGGCGAGCAACACTTTCCGGACCTCCGCCGCCACCCGCGCCGCGGCGATGCCTTCATCGTAGGTGACGTTGATCTCCATCAGACCGTCGCGGTTGAACAGTGAAAGGGCGCGGGCCGCGGGAACGTAGGCAGTATCGTCGAGGTCGATGCCCAGAAACTGTCCCTTGGGCTCCATGACGCCGATGACGCGATAGCGTTCGGCGCCGATCTCGACTCGCTGCCCGAGTGGATTGGCGTTGCCGAACAGCTCGCGCTTGAGGCTTGCACCGAGGACGACGAAGGCGCGTGGGCTGGTCGCGTCGTCCGGCGGCAGAAAGCGCCCGATCCTGACGGTCATCGAGAACACATGCTGCATGTCGGGCCCGACCCCCAGGATGAAGGTGCGTCGCACACGACCGTTCGCGCGCACCTCGGCGTTGCCTGATACCGATGGGGTGATGCCGGTGACGAAGGGCGCGCGCGCAAGCGCGAGGGCATCTTCCAGGGTCAGGTCGCGTGCCGTCGATGGCAGTCCGGGGGGGCCGCCGCGGGCGCCCTGAACGCCTGGCGTCACCTTGATGATGTTGGTGCCGAACTGGGTGAACTCCTGCAGCACGAAGCGATGCAGGCCTTCACCGATCGAGGTCAGCAGGATCACCGCGGCGATGCCCACCGCAATGCCCAAGAGGGTCAGGAAGCTGCGCAGCCGGTGCGCCGTCAGCGCACGCAGCGACAGCTGGATGAAGTCGCGCCACAACATGATTGGTCAGCGCTTCGCCAGCGCCTGCACCGGATCGAGCCGCGCGGCCCGACGCGCGGGCAGGGCCCCGAACAGTATGCCGGTGCCGAGCGCGGTGGCGAGTGCGGCGATCACCGCCCAGTCGGGCGGCCAGGCCGGCAACACTGGATAGGCCAGGCGGATCGCCCATGCGCCCAGTTGCCCGAGGCCATAGCCGACCGCTGCCCCCGCCAGCGACAGCAGTGCAGCTTCGGTCAGGAAGGCTGCGCGGATGTCGTGTCCACTGGCCCCGAGCGCCTTGAGCAAGCCGATCTCGCCGGTGCGCTGGGTCACCGCGACCAGCATCACGTTCATCACCAGAATGCCGGCCACCGCCAGGCTGATCGCGGCAATGCCGGCCACGGCTAGCGTGAGCGCACCCAGGATGCGGTCGAAGGTGCCGAGCACCGCATCCTGGGTTATCAGGGTCACATCGAGCTCGCCTTCACGCCGCATCTGCAGGATCTCTTCGAGCTGGCGCTGCGCCGGTGCGAGTGCTTCGCGGCTGCGCGCCTCGACCATGATGCGGAACAAGGTGTTGGTGTTGAACATGTTCTGCGCGGTCGCCACCGGCACGACCACCAGCTCGTCGGTATTCATGCCCAGACCCTGGCCGGCCGAATCGAGCACGCCGATGACGCGCAGCCGGGCGTCACCGACCCGGATCATGCGGCCGACCGCCGCCTCGGCGCCAAACAGCTCGTCCCGGATCTTCTGACCGATCACGGCGACGGCGCTGGCGCGACCAAAGTCTTCGCGTGGAAGAAACTGCCCTTGTGCCATGCGGTAGTTGCGCAGTTCGAGAAAGTCGGCGGTGGTGCCCAGAACCATCAGCTCGCGCAGCTTGCCGCCGAACGAGATCTCGGAGTTGCCGACCGAGAGCGGAGCGACGCGGCGAACCATGGGCGCCCGCAGCAGCGCGGCGGCGTCGCCAACGGTAAGGTCGCGGGGGGTGCTGGTGATAAAGCTGCCTGCGTTTACGCCGCCGGTTTCATTGCGCCCCGGCAGCACGATGATCAGGTTGGCGCCGAGCGATGCAAACTCGCCCACCACATAGCGCCGGGCCCCGTCGCCGAGCGCGGTGAGCATGACCACGGCGGCCACGCCGATTGCCATGGCAAGCACCATCAGCCCGGTGCGCAGCGGGTATCCGAGCGCGGCGCGGGTGGCAAAGCGAAAGGTGTCGGCCGGGGTCATCGTATCCGGGGCGAAGGCGCGCGCAGATCCTGCTTCAAGGCGCCGTCTTCCATGAACAACTGGCGATGGGCGCGGCCCCCCATGTTCGGGTCATGAGTCACGACGATCAGCGTGGTGCCGGTGGCATTGAGCGCCTCGAGCAGCGAGGTCACCTCCTGACCAGTCTGGCGGTCGAGGTTGCCGGTCGGCTCGTCGGCGAGGAGCATGGCCGGCTGCATGATGGTGGCACGCGCGATCGCGACCCGCTGGCGCTGTCCGCCCGAGAGCTCGTCCGGACGATGGTTGGCGCGGCTGTCGAGTCCGAAGTCGTGCAGTGCCCGGCCGACGCGTTGCTTGCGCTCTTCCGCCGACATGCCCGCCAGCATCAGTGGCAGTGCGATGTTTTCGGCGGCGGTCAGGCGCGGCACCAGGTGAAAGCTCTGGAAGACGAAGCCGATGCGGGTGCGTCGCACTGCAGCCTGCTCGTCGCTCGACAGGGTGGTGACGTCGCGTCCTTCCAGGCGATAGTGTCCGGCATCGGGGCGATCCAGCAGTCCCAAAAGATTAAGCAAGGTTGATTTGCCGGAGCCGGAGGGCCCCATCACGGCCACATACTCACCGGCTTCTATGTTCAGGCTCAATGCGCGCAGCGCATGCACCTTGCTGTCACCCAGCGTGAAGATCCGCTCGATGCCCTCGAGTTCTATCTGCGCCATGCTTACCTGCCCGGCTTAGTTCGAGGCGGCATCGGCAATGGCATGTGCGCCGGCCCGGACGCCCTCGCGCTCGAGCGAGGTGACGATGCGCTCGCCCGCCGCGAGCCCCTCGAGGACCTCGGTTTGCTCCCAGTTGGCGAGGCCCGGTTTCACGATGCGCTCGGTCAGCAAGCCGTCGTCGGCGAGCACCAGCACCCGATTGCCTTCACGAATCGCGGCGCTCGGAATGCGCAGCACGTCGCTGCGGGTATCGAGCACGATCTCGATGTCGGCGCTGTAGCCGACCAGCAGGCCGCGTGCTTCTTCCGGGTGTGCAAAGTCGACATCGACCGCAACCGTGCGCGCCTGCTTTTCGACCACGGTGATGTAGGGCGCGATGCGCTTGACCGTGCCGTCGTATGCCTTGCCCGGGATGGCCTCGAAGCTGATCCGCACAGCTTGCCCCGGATGGATCTTGGGAGCGTCGATCTCGTCCATCGGAGCTTTCACGTACAGGCAGCTATCGTCGATCAGATCGATCGCGGGCGGCGTCGGCACGCCTGGCGGCGAAGGGGTCGAATACTCGCCGAGCTCGCCGGTTATCTTGGCGATGGTGCCGGCAAAAGGCGCAACCAGTATCGTCCGCTGGCGGTCGGTGATCGTGGCCGATATCTGAGATTGGGCGGTGATGACCTCGGCGCGCGCGGTCTCACACAGCGCGCGGCGCACCCGCGCTTCGGTGCGGGCCTTCTCCTCGACACTGGTGGAAACGAAGCCGCGTCTGACCAGCGACGCCTGGCGCTCGGCTTCACGCTCGGCATTGTCCGCAAGGGTGCATGCCTCGTTTACCCGCCGGGTTACCGTTTCGAGCTGGGCGCGGTTGACCGCCAGGCGCGCATCGAGGTCGGCATTCCACAGTCGCATCAAGACCTGCCCGGCTTCGACCCGATCGCCTTCCTTTACCTGCAGGCTGTCGATCCGCCCGCCGACGATGGTGGACAGGCGTGTGCGCTGGCAGGCCTCGACCTCGCCGGCGCGGGTGTTCGAAATGCTGGCCTCGACCATGCCACGACCGACCTCGTGCACCGTGACCGCGATCGGAACAGGGCGCGAGAACCACCATGTGGCTGCACCGAGCAGGCTCACGGTCACTACCGGAATGAGAAGTCGCCCGAGTCGCATGTCGCAGCCTGGTCAGCGTCCGTCGGCGCGGGGGCCGGGTTCGGTCATTTTGAGCCTTTTGCCCACGAGTCCTTGAGCGTAACGCTGCGGTTGAACACCGGCGCCCCCGGGCGCGAATCGCGGCGGTCGGCGACGAAATAACCATGACGCTCGAACTGGAAGTGTGCCTCGGGGGCGACGCTCGCCAGCGAGGGCTCGAGCTGAGCGGTGATGACCTGCTTGGAGTCGGGGTTCAGATCGTCGATATAGTCGCGCTCGAGATCTTCCGGGTCACCCTCGCGCCGCGCGCCGGGGTAGGCATGGGCGAACAGGCGGTCGTAAAGTCGCACTTCGGCGGCGCAGGCATGGGCAACCGAAACCCAGTGCAGGTTGCCCTTGACCTTGTAGTTGTCGGCACCCGGTGTGCCGCTCTTCGAGTCCGGCATGTACTCGGCCAGAACCGCGGTGACCTTGCCGTCGGCATCTTTCTCGCAGCCGGTGCATTTCACCACGTAACCGTAGCGCAGCCGGGCCATGTTGCCCGGGAACAGGCGGCGGAACCCCTTGGAAGGCTCTTCCATGAAGTCTTCGCGCTCGATCCAGAGTTCACGCGAAAACGGCATCTCGCGCTGTCCCAGGTCAGGCTTGAGCGGGTGATTGGGGGCTGCGCAGGCTTCGCTGTGGTTCTCGGGGTAATTGGTGATGACGAGTTTCACCGGATCGAGTACCGCTACCCGGCGCTCGGCCGCCTCGTTGAGATGCTCGCGCATGCATTCTTCGAGCACGCTGATGTCGATCCAGGCGTCGGACTTCGAGATTCCAATGCGCTCGGCAAACAGGCGAAAACCTTCAGCCGTGTAGCCGCGTCGACGTGCGCCGATCAGGGTGGGCAGGCGCGGGTCGTCCCAGCCGTCAACATGACCCTTGTCCACCAGGCTGATCAGCTTGCGCTTGGAGAGCACGACATAGGTGAGGTTGAGCCGGGCGAACTCGATTTGCTGCGGCAGGGGCCGTCGAAACAGCCCTGCGCTGGCGAGCGAATCGAGCAGCCAGTCATAGAACGGTCGCTGATCTTCGAATTCGAGTGTGCAGATCGAGTGGGTGACGTTCTCGATTGCATCCTCGATCGGGTGGGCGAAAGTGTACAAGGGGTAGATGCACCACTTGTCGCCGGTGCGGTGGTGTGCTACGTGGCGAATACGGTAGATGACCGGGTCGCGCAGGTTGATGTTGGGGCTCGCCATGTCGATCTTCGCGCGCAAGGCATGCGTACCCTCTGGGAATTCACCGTCGCGCATTCGGCGGAACAGGTCGAGGTTTTCGGCGACGCTGCGCTGGCGAAACGGGCTGTCGCGGCCGGGTTCGGTGAGGGTGCCGCGGTAGGCGCGCATCTCATCGGCGCCGAGTGAATCGACGTAGGCCTTGTCCGCCTCGATCAGCGCGACTGCGCAGGCATACATCTTGTCGAAATAGTCCGACGCAAAGTACAGGTGCGAACCCCAGTCGAAACCCAGCCACTTTACCGCCTCGAGAATGGCATCGACGTATTCCTGCTCTTCCTTCTCGGGATTGGTGTCGTCGAAGCGCATGTGGCATACGCCGTTGTAGTGCTCGGCGAGGCCGAAGTTCAGGCAGATCGATTTGGCATGGCCATAGTGCAGGTAACCATTGGGTTCGGGCGGAAAGCGCGTCTCGACCCGGCCCTGCCATTTGGCGGTGCGCATGTCCTCATCGATGATGTTGCGAATGAAATTGCTTGCGGGCGCGCTCGGCGCACTTGAATGCGAATGGTCGGACACAGCTTGAGCCTCTGGCGGGACGCCACAATAGCGATTGTTCAAAGCCGCATTTTACCCCGGTGCGCGGGTCTCAAGCCGTCCAATCGCTCGCCTGTCAGTACGCTTGCTTTGCTGCGACGCAAAGGTAGGGGGGCGCCGTCGGGAATCGACCCGGTGATTTTTGTGACCCGTTTCGCGCTAAGGCTCGGGTAGACTCGGGCCCTTATCGACAAGCGCAGTGGTGATGGATCAATGTGGCGGGTGAATACTCCAGTTGTTTTCAGTCGTGACGGGATTGGAAGGCTGGTTTCCGGCGCCGTCGCGCGGCCGGGTGCGGTGCGCTGACATGTCGTCCAGCGGCCCGCTTGCATTTTTTTCGATTGGCGTCGGTGCGGCGGCGGGAGCCTGGTTGCGCTGGGGGCTGGGGCTCGCGCTTAATCCGTTGTTTCCGACGCTGCCGCTCGGCACTCTCGCAGCCAACCTGCTGGGTGGTTTCTTGATGGGGGGGGTACTCGCATTCGTTCATGCCACCCCGGGCCTGTCAGCGGCGATGAAGCTTCTCTTGACGACCGGTTTTCTTGGGGGACTGACGACGTTCTCGACCTTCTCGGCCGAGGGGTTGCACCTGATTCAGCGTGAAGCCTGGGGCTGGTTGATCCTTCACACTACCGCCCATGTTGCCGGTGCATTGTGCATGGCCTGGGCCGGATTTGCGCTCTTCAACGCCTGGCGGGCCTGATGCTGCAGGTTTTTTTCAGGTACATAAGCGTGACCGCGCCAGCCAGCGCGCCGTGCCCAGACCCGCCGCACGGCCGGTCGTGAAGCAGCCGGTTAGCAGATAACCGCCGGTCGGGGCTTCCCAATCGAGCATCTCGCCACAGCAGAACACCCCGGGCAGGGCCTTGAGCATCAAGTTGTCATCCAGTGCCTCGAAGCGCACGCCACCGGCGGTGCTGATGGCTTCGTCGAGTGGCCGGGGGGCGCGCAGTTCGACCGGCAGGTTCTTGATCAGGCGCGCGAGGCGGCTCGCCGAGGCGAGATCATCGGCGCTTGCATATTCCCTCAGCAGGCCTGCTTTCAGGCCGTCGATTCCGGCCTTGCTCTGCAGGTGGCTTGCAAGCGAGCGGCTGCCGCGCGGGCGGGCGAGGTCCGACTGCAGGCGCTCCAGCGTGCGACCGGGGGCGAGGTCGATGCGGATCGTCGCGCTGCCGCGGGTCTCGATCAGGTCACGCAAGGGGGCCGAGAGGGCATAGATCAGGCTGCCTTCGAGACCGCTGCGGGTGACGATGCACTCGCCGATCCGGTGCTGGGTTTCGCCGTCCGCTGCGACGAACCCTGCCGCGATCGACTTGAGCGCCTGGCCCGCAAAGCGTTCACAAAAATGCGCGCTCCAGCCGATTTCGCCGTCGGTGCCCGGGCGTGCGACGTCGAAGCCGCAGTTGGCGGGCCGTAATGGCGCAATGTCGACGCCCCGGCTGGCGAGCCACGGCACCCATGCACCATCCGACCCCAGGCGCGCCCAGCTCGCGCCCCCCAGCGCAAGCACGAGCGCATCTGCTGGCAGCTTGATCTCGCCGTCAGTGGTGGCAAACCTCAACGGTTCGCCCGCGCCCCAGCCGTTCGGCCCCCAGCCGAGCCAGCGATGGCGCACCAGGATGCGCACGCCGGCCTCGCGCAGCCGGTGCAGCCAGGCGCGCAGCAGCGGCGCGGCCTTCATGCCGACTGGAAACACCCGGCCCGAGCTGCCTGTGAAGGTCGCGATGCCCAGCTTGGCGGCCCAGTCCTGCAAGGCCTGCGCGCCAAACTCGTCGAGCATTGGTGCGAGGACTTCGCGCCGCGGGCCGTAACGTTGCTTGAACCGGTCGGGTTCTTCGGAGTGGGTGAGATTGAGCCCGCCGATGCCTGCCAGCAGGAACTTGCGCCCCACCGAGGGCATCGCGTCGCACAGCGTTACCGTGTGGCCTGCCACAGCCAGCGCCTCGGCGGCCATCAGGCCGGCCGGTCCGCCGCCAATGACCACGATACGTGCCGGTCTTGCACTCATGCCGCGATCGCTCGCCATGCTTCTAGCTTGCGCTCGAAGGGGATCGAGGCATTCGCCGGGCTGGTTGAAGGCAGTTGTTGTAGCTGCAAGACTCGCCCGCCGGGCAGCATCGTGCTGGCCTGGCGCCGAAACAGTTTGGCGGCGTGGGTGCCGTTGAAGAAGACCCTGGCGACCGCATGATGGGTGGCGAAGAACTCGGCGAAATCGTTGATCTCGGCCGTGGCCGGGTCGATGTCGGCATCGAGGCTTCCGGGGCGGACACAGGCAGCGAGGACATCCCAGAGCGCGTAGCCGCGCTCGGCAAGTGCGGCAGTACGGTCTGAATAAGGGACGGTGACGCAAATGCCGAGTACGCGCTCGATCAGGGGCCAGAACAGGTTGCGCGGATGTGCGTAGTATTGCGCTGCGGCCAGCGAGGCGATGCCCGGCATGCTGCCCAGAATCAGGGTGTGGGCTTCGGGGGCGGCAATGGGCGGAAAGGCTTCCAGGCGTTGCATGGCAGTCGCGCAAACGGATGACCGGCGCACAGTACCGCCTGGCCGGGCCCGCGGCAAGAGGCGTCTGGCACGGGCTTCGGGTCGGCATGACCAGAGGGCTCGTGCGGATCTGGCATAATCGCCGTGCCCGTAATGCGTGCGGGGGCAACTCACCTCCGCCGCGGGTCGCGCTGTCGCGGATTGTGGCGGCCTGTATTTCCTAGCTCAATGAATCTGCCCGTGGCCGTAACTTCCTCCTCGTCCGAACCCTTTTGCCTGACCGCCGATCTGCCGCGGCTGTCTGCGCTCGAGCGCAAGCTGAGGCATGCCGACGCCAAGGCACGAGAGCGTTTGCGCGCCGACCACGAGGCCTTGCGCGCGCGTTCGCAGGCTGCTCTAGCACAGCGCCAGGCGGCGCTGCCGCAACCGGAGTTTCCACCGGAGTTGCCCGTCACCCAGAAGCGCGACGAGATCGCGGCGGCGATCGCTGCCAATCAGGTCATCATCGTGTGCGGCGAAACCGGCTCGGGCAAGACGACCCAGTTGCCGAAGATCTGCCTCGCGCTGGGGCGGGGGGCGGCCGGCCTGATCGGGCATACCCAGCCACGCCGCCTCGCCGCGCGCGCGACCGCGGCACGGATCGCCCAAGAGCTGCATTCCGAGCTGGGCGCCGCGGTCGGCTACAAGATCCGGTTCACCGACCGGATCGGGCCGCAGAGCTTCGTGAAGCTGATGACCGACGGCATTCTGCTTGCCGAGACCCAGACCGACCCCTTGCTGTCGGCCTACGACACCTTGATCATCGATGAGGCACATGAGCGCAGCCTGAATATCGACTTCCTGCTGGGCTACCTCAAAACACTTTTGCCGCGCCGCCCCGACCTGAAGCTGATCGTGACCTCGGCCACGCTCGATGCCGAGCGCTTTGCCCGCCACTTTGGCCGAGGTGAAACACCGGCACCGGTGATCGAGGTGTCGGGGCGGCTGTATCCGATCGAGGTTCGCT
>JAEUNS010000453.1 GCA_016790005.1 Zoogloeaceae bacterium | reverse complement strand
GATTTCAGGAACTGCGCAATCTTCACCGCGTTGTCGCAGATGCGGTCCATGCGCAATGCGAGCGTTTCGACCCCTTGCAGGATCAGGAAGGCGTTGAACGGCGAGATCGCCGCACCCATGTTGCGCAGCGGCACGACTCGCGCCCGGCCAATGTAGGCGGCGGGGCCGAGGGCTTCGGTATAGATCACGCCGTGATACGAGACATCCGGCTCGTTCAGGCGGCGGAACTTCTGCTTGTGGTCGGCCCATGGAAACTTGCCCGAGTCGACGATGATGCCGCCGATCGAGTTGCCATGACCGCCCAGATACTTGGTGAGCGCATGCACCACGATGTCGGCGCCATGCTCAAAGGGCCGGCACAGATAGGGTGAGGGCACGGTGTTGTCGACGATCAGCGGCACGCCGTGGCGATGGGCGATGGCGGCCAGCGGCTCGAAGTCGGTGATGTTGCCGAGCGGGTTGCCGACCGATTCGCAGAACACGGCCTTGGTCCTGGCGTCGATCAGCTTTTCGAACGAGGCCGGGTCGCGATGATCGGCGAAGCGCACGTCGATGCCGTATTGCGGCAGCGTGTGGGCGAACAAGTTGTAGGTGCCGCCATAGAGGGTGCTCGAAGTCACGATGTTGTCACCGGCTTCTGCGATGGTCTGGATCGCAGCGGTGATCGCGGCCATGCCCGAGGCCATCGCGAGCGCGGCAATGCCGCCTTCCATTGCGGCGACGCGCTTCTCGAGCACGTCCTGGGTCGGGTTCATGATGCGGGTGTATATGTTGCCCGCCACCTTCAGGTCGAACAGGTCGGCCCCATGCTGGGTGTCGTCGAAGGCATAGGAGGTGGTCTGATAGATCGGCACCGCGACCGCACGGGTGGTGGGGTCGGGGCTGTAGCCGCCATGAACGGCAAGGGTTTCGATTTTCATGCACGCGTCCTTTGGGTGGATGATTGGTGAGTTCAACGCTTTGTGGTGCTCGGGTTGAAGCCCGCGGAGTATACCCACTCCCGCGCCCGCAGATGGTGCAAGCGTGTACCGGGGCCGCTTGTGTGGCTGGTATATTGATGCGCTTCGCTTACCGATACGAATCAAGGGGGGATGATGAAACGCCGCAAGCTGGTTGCACTGATCTCGCAGAAGGGTGGGGCGGGCAAGACAACCGTCACCATGCAGCTTGCCGCCGGGCTTGCCGAGCGTGGATTCAGCGTGGCGATTGCCGACCTCGATCCGCAGGAGAGTGCGCTGCGCTGGTCGGAATCGGCTTCGCCCGAAAAGCCCTTCCCGGCGTTGGTGGCACGGATTGGGGGCGATGCAGAGGCGCTGCGCGCGCAGGTGAAGACGCTCGGCCACAAGTGCGACTTTGTGCTGCTCGATTGCCCACCGTCGATCGAGCATCCGCATTCCGAAGGGGCGCTTGATCTTGCCGATCTGGCGCTGGTGCCGGTGGTGCCGAGCCCGCCCGATCTGTGGTCGGCGCGTGCGATGGAGCGCTTCATCCTGAGCCGCATGAGTGTGCGCAAGGGGCTCACCGGCGCGCTCTTGCCCAACCGGGTGCAGCGCACCGCGCTGTCCGGTTCGGTGCTGGAGGTCATGCGCGATTTCAGCCTGCCGGTGATCGGCGCCGCGCTCACCCAGCGCAATGCCTATGCGCAGAGCGCGGTGCTGGGCGGATCGGTGTTCCAGATGGGCAAGAGCGCCCAGGCTGCGCAGGAGGAGGTCGAACGACTGGTGAGTGCGGTGCTCGGCTTGCTGGGACATCGCTGAGCCGGCACGCTTGTTCAGTGAAAGTCACGGCTGCTCGATGCCAGTTCACCCAGCAGTGACGAGTGGTCGACGACGCGTCCCGCCTGCAGGTGCACGACTTGGCCCTGGCGACTGATCTGGCCATACACACCCAGCAGGCGCGCGCCCAGCAGAATCCTGCGCTGGCGTTCGACCAGTTCCGGGCGGACGATGATGTTGATCAGCCCGGTCTCGTCTTCGAGCGTGATGAACAACGTGCCCTTGGCCGTTGCCGGGCGTTGCCGGCAGGTGACCAGCCCGGCGGCGCGGGCGAGTTGCCTATCGGCACACTGTTGAATATCGCAAGCCGGGATGAAACGCATCCCGGCCAGGGACTGACGCAGAAACGCGAGTGGGTGGCGACCGAGGGTGAAGCCCAGGCGGGCATAGTCGGCAAACATGTCCTCCGTCGCAGTGGGCGCTGCGAGTGCCAGCGCGGTTTCACGCATTGGCGCACCACTCAACACCCCGTCGGCGGGGCGGCTGCCGGCGGCCTGCCACAAGGCCTCGCGACGATTGCCGGCAAGCGCGTTCAGCGCGCCGGCGCTTGCCAGCAGCGACACCGTTGCCGGGTCGAGTTGGGCGCGTTGT